>NZ_JAWOAR010000107.1:0-4668 GCF_046498435.1 Longimonas sp.
GCCCCACTAACGGATGTGACCATTGAGGGCAAGTCGTGGCCGTGGTACGACCTGAGCGTGATAGACGATCTGGATACGATCGACCTGCTCATTATTGACGGTCCCCCCGAACAGACGCGTCCACAGGCCCGATACCCAGCGGTGCCGGCGCTACACGACCGTCTGAGCGACGATGCCGTCGTGATCTTGGACGATGCCTACCGTCCCGACGAAACCGCCATCGTAGAGCGCTGGCAGGCCGCCGACCCGCGGTGGACGCTCACCCTGCGCGAAAGCCCCGATGGTACCGCAATTCTTCACCGCTCCGGCTGATTGCGCAAGACTCCGTTGAACGCGAGTGGTTGGCATACCTGGGTAACAAAGCGGCGGCATGGTCCACGTATACAGCCCTGTAACATTGTGACCTGTAATATTATGAAATGCCGGAAAGTCCATACAGCATCGCCATCCTTACCAGATATGTGCCGTTGCATCGGTAGTATTCATTATGCTCACAGATGCGCCCATGCATGTCGCTAACCTCCAGGTGGCTACGCACCATAAAGCAGAAGTGGACCGCTTTTGCGAACTCGAAGACCGGAACCCGTGTGCTGCGTGGAGGGCGCTACCTGTTGATTGCAGGTATTTTGGGCTATCTGGCGTACCAGTTGGTAGGAATTGGGTGGCGCGAGGTGCTCCGCTCGCTGCCCACCACGCCCTGGTTCTACGTAACAATTGGCGTGATGTACGCCATCTTGCCGCTGGCCGAGGTCCTTATCTACGGGCGCGCCTGGGGGCTGAGTGCACGCGAGTCGCTGCCTGTGCTGCTGCGTAAGCGTGTACTCAATACAGACGTAGTGGGCTACTCGGGCGAGGTGTATCTCTTTTCGTGGGCCCGCCAACGGGCTCCCGAGGCCGACACGCGCTCCATCGCACTTACCATCAAAGACAACCTCATCATCTCATCGATCATGTCGGTGGGATCGGCGGTGCTGATTCTGGTTGTTCTGCTGGCTACCGGGTACGTCACGCTGGACGACGTGATGAAAAACCCCACGCCTGGCTATCTGGCCGCTGGAGGGGCTGCGCTGGCTCTTGCTATTGCGCTCATCGTGCAGTTTCGTCGCTCCATCTTCACCCTACCCCGCGCCCTCATCCTGTGGATGGTTGGCGTGCACGGCGGACGGTTCCTGCTTTCTAATGTGCTACAGGTGGTGCAATGGTGGGTCGTGCTTCCCCAGGCCCCGTTTAGCGCCTGGGCTACGCTGCTTGCTGTGCTCATTGTTACCAACCGTATTCCGCTGTTGCCCTCGCGCGACCTGTTCTTCGCCGGAGCCGGCATCGGCATGGCGGCCGGACTTGGCATCCCGGCGGCTACCATGGCTGGTATGCTGCTGGTGCGCAGCGCGCTCGATCGCATCCTAAACACCGGGCTGTTCGGGGCTACGCTACTGTGGGAGCGATACCAGGAAACCCCCGAGCTTACGCAGTACATGCCCCCCCCGCCGGAGCACGACCCAGACGCTTTACACACGGCATGGAGTGAGACTAATGCAGACGACTCCGCGCATCCCAACGAAAATTCATGAGGGGCTTCGATACCTTCACCGAACGTCAAGCGGCTCCTTGAAATGCCTATTGCAGACGCATATTGCATGCATATTGCACACAGCGCGTCTACAACGGTAGACAGATACAAGCACGCTGTTCAGGGCTGTGGGGCTGTTGCTGATGTGGCACTCAACTTGTACATGACCTCCCTACGGATCCCCCTTGCGACTGCTCGCGCATGCAGTGGCTCGTAACATACCCTTTTGCACAGCTTTAATGCTTCTATGCTTTCTCTGGTGCGGATGTCTGCTGTACTGCTAACAATCGGTTTATCCGTTGTACTTGGAATGGGAGCCCCAGCCGATAGCATAGCTCAGTCTAACGGCGTCGTGGTCGACGACTTTGAGCAAGACAGCGACGGCGCCTATCCAAGCAATTGGGTGTACGTGAGCAGCGATGGCGATGTCTACGACGTGTCGCGCGAGATGGATGACGATGATGAGTGGGCGCGCGTGCAACAAGAAGATGGACGCTCGTTCCTGCGAACCTATGCCGAGGGAACCGCGCTTCGTATCACGGCCCGTAACGGCGAAGAGTTCGACTGGTCGCTCAACGAGCAGCCCTGGCTGGAGTGGACCTGGCGCGTGCGTTCCTATCCCGAGGGAGGCAACGAAAAGGAGAAAAGTGCAAACGACACCGCTGCCGCTATCTATGTGACCTTCGGCACCGACTGGATCGGGCGCCCCAAAAGCATCAAGTACACGTTTAGCTCCACGCTCGGCGTGGGGGCCACCGACCAGCAAGGTCCGCTACGCGTGATGGTCATCGACTCGCCCAATAATCGAGGGTTTGGGGACTGGAAAACCATACGCCGCAACATCCCCGCCGATTATCGCCAACTGTTTGGCGAGGACCCGCCCAACGACCCGATCTCCATCACCATCTGGTCAGATTCAGACACCATCGCGGGCCAAGAATCTTCTGCCGACTTCGACGAGATTCGCGTGCTGGATCTGTAACCCCTCCGTTTCCCATCAAGGTACCGTGCACCTGCTATGAGCCGACTCTTCCGCGCCCTTCGCCCGTTCATTGATTGTGTAGTGCATTATGCTGGCTGGGTGCTTGCCGCAGCAGTGCTCTTCTCGGCATTGGGGGCGTTCTTCGCACAGAACCTGCGCATTGACACCGACTTCTCGAAGCTCATCCCGAGCGATTATGACAGCGTGCAGGCGCTGGAACGCTTGCGGGAAAACGTGGGCGGGGAAAGCGGTGTGGCTGTAGGGATTCAGAGCCCCTCATTTGAAGCAAACAAAGCATTCGCCGAGGCTCTGATTCCGCGCGCGCTTGACCTAACAGATGAGAATGGGGAGCCCTATCTGTCGAGCGTCGAGTACAAGCGCGAGGTCGAGTTTCTGAAAGACAATGCGCTCTACTTCGCCTCGACCAACGAACTCGACCGCGTCGAGACCTTCCTCGACGACACCATTGAGCAGGCCAAGCTCGAAGCCAATCCGTTCTACTTCGACGTAGAAGAAGACGAGGACAGCGCAGACAGCGCGGACAACGCCGATGACGAGGGGGCGGAGTTGCAAGGCATGTACAACCGCCTCATTGGTACCGAGTATCCCGTTTCCGACGACAGCACGACTATGGTCGTTCGGTTCTACCCCACGGGCACCAGCACCGATATCGGCTTCATTGACAACCTGTACGATGAACTCGACACCCTCGTCGCTGAAATGGAGCCGGCCTCGTATCATGCCAACATGGATGTTACGCTGGCCGGACGCCTGTACCGCCAGTTCACCGAAATCCGCACGATCCAGAACGATGTTGCAAGTTCGTTTGGCGTGGGCGTAGGCGTGCTGCTGTTGTTTGTTATGGTCTACTTCATGTACAAGTCGTACAGCGCTCGCGTAGGCCGTACGTTCAACGGACGCGTGCTCCTGAGTGAAATGCTACGCGCTCCTGTAATGGCGCTCGTCATTGGAGGACCGCTTCTCATGAGCTTGCTCTGGACTGGGGGCGTGGCGTACTTGATCTTTGAGACGCTTAACCTGATGACCTCCACACTCGGCCTGGTCCTCTTTGGGCTGGGGATCGACTTCGGCATCCACTTTTACGGACGCTATGCCGAGGAGCGTGGGGGCGGGGCCCGCATTTCGGAAGCCATCGAAACGACTTTCGAAAGCACAGGACAGGCCATTACCATTGGTGCACTTACCACCGCATCGGCGCTTTTTGTGCTTGCCATGGCTGATTTCAAGGGATTCAGCGAGTTTGGCGTCATTGCGGGCATTGGGGTGCTATTTGCGCTGCTGGCTATGACGGTGGTCATGCCTGCGCTGCTTACCGTGTTGGAGCGTGTCTCGCTCATTGACCTGCGCGGCCAGAACGCAGCCGCTCGTGCAGCCGTCCATATCAGTGCGCGGCGCTACCCACTGGCTAAACCTGTAGTACTGGGGAGCGCCATTGCCGTCGTGGCATCGCTTATACTACTCCCTCAAGCCGAATTTGAGTACGACTTTGGCACGCTCGAACCCGAATACGAGGACTACAATGAGCGCGCTGCGGTGATCGACGCGGTCGAATCGGACGACAATGAACGGCGCAACCCGGCGTACATTGTGGCCGATACGCAAGAGGATGTGCCGCGCATTGTGAACACGCTACGCGAGAAGGCGCAAGACTCGACCTCCACCATTCTTGCTGTCGAAAGCTTGCAGGAGCGCTTCCCAATTACTGACTCAACCCAGCAAGCGAAGCTCGACCGCATCGCATCCATTCGAGAAACAGCTACCGAAAACCGCTACCTGCGCGAGGACGACTCCGAGGACATGCAGAAGCTGCGCCGCGCTGCGCAGACCGATGCCCCTGTAGCAATGGACCAGGTGCCCGATTTCCTGCGCGATCAGTTCACCACGCGCGACGGCGAGCTCGGGCGCTTCGTGATGGTATACCCGAGTGTAGGCCTCTCGGACGGGCGCAACTCAATGGCGTTTGCCGAGGAGGTCGGCACGGTGGTGCTCGATGACAGCACAACCTACCATGCAGGGTCTACGTCGATTGTAGCCGCCGACATGCTTCGCCTGATGCAAGCAGAAGCCCCCTACATGATTGCCGCCACCTTCTTCATCG
>NZ_JAWOAR010000113.1:0-7075 GCF_046498435.1 Longimonas sp.
CGGCCAGATGCTTTTTGAAGGCGGCGCCCAAATGCGGATGGTGCCCGTTCTTGACCTGAAACGGCACGCCCGGCTCGCCCGCCAGCAGCGCCGCCACCATGAAGGTGCCCATCTCGATGCGGTCGGGCGTGTTGCGGACGGAGGTCGGCTCCAGCGCATCCACCCCCTGAATCTCAACCGTGCGCGTACCCAGGCCATCGATCTGTGCGCCCATTTGCTTGAGCGCTTCGCCAAAGGCCACCACATCGGGCTCCTGCGCGGCGTTTTCGATGCGAGAGCCGCCGCGGGCCGTCACTGCCCCGAGCAGCAGATTGATGGTCGCGCCCACGCTGGACGGCTCCATCCGAAACGTGCCGCCGTCCAGGCGTCCGTTCGGCGCTTCCGCCACCACGTAGCCCTGATCCAGCTCAATCGACGCGCCAAACGCCTTCATCCCTTCAAGGTGCAGATCGACCGGACGCGGTCCCCAGGCGCAGCCGCCCGGCAGCGACACGCGTGCCTGGCCGCAGCGTCCAATGAGCGCACCCAACATGTAGAACGACGCCCGCATCTTCTTGACGAGGTCGTAGGGTGCCTCGGGGTGGTCAAGGCGCCCGGCATCCACCGTAAGCTGATGAGCCGACTCGTTGAACGAGACCGATGCGCCCGACACGCGCAGCACGTTCGAAAACGTGTACACGTCGCGCAACGCCGGAATATTGGTGAGTGTGGTGGTGCCGTCGGCCAGAAGCGAGGCGGCCATCAGTGGAAGCGCCGTGTTTTTGGATCCGCCAACCGTAAGCGATCCGGTGAGCGGCTGGCCGCCTGTTACAACGAGTTTGTCCATAAAGGTGGGGACTGCATTTTCGCACAACAACGAGAGGGCAACGGTCGTCTTAAAACACGCGTACCGGCACTTGTTCGCCTGTGCGGTTGCCCGCAGGCGATAGGCCTATTCTGTTTGTTGGATTCGACGTGTTTTCGCTATGTCCACCGATACCATCTACCTGGACCACGCAGCCAGCACGCCCCTCGACGAAGCGGTCCTGGAGGCGATGATGCCGTACCTCACCGAGCATCACGGCAATCCGTCGTCGGTGCACCGGTGGGGGCGGCAGGCCCGCGTAGCGGTCGAGGAGGCTCGCGAGCGTGTAGCCCGCTGCATCGGAGCCGAGCCGAGCGAAGTCGTCTTCACCAGCGGTGCGACCGAGGCCAACAATTGGGTGCTGCGTAAGCGCATGGCGGATGCCGGGGCTGGGGCGCACTTCATCACGTCTACGGTGGAGCATGAGGCTGTGCTCGAACCGGCATCCGACCTCGAACGCGCAGGCTACCGCGTGACCCGTTTGCAGCCCGATCGCTACGGAGGTATCGCGCCCGAACAGGTCGAAGATGCCCTCATCGCCGATACTGCGCTTGTCTCCCTCATGCACGTCAACAACGAAACGGGCGTGCGCACCGACATCGCTGCGATTGCCGAAATCTGCCGCGCTCACGGTGTGGCCCTACACAGCGACACCGTGCAGTCGATGGGTCTCCTGCAGAACGACATGCGCGAGTTGGGCGTGGACTATGCCACCATTTCGGCGCACAAGCTGTACGGTCCCAAGGGCGTGGGCGCGCTCTACGTACGGGGCGGATCGGCGCTGCCGCCGCTCATTGAAGGCGGAAGCCAGGAACGCGACCAGCGCGGAGGCACCGAAAATGTAGCGGGCATGGTCGGACTCTCCGTAGCGCTGGAGCGGGCCTACGAACGTGCACCTGAGGAAGCGCCGCGCCTGCGCACCCTGCAGTCCGATCTCATGCAGCGGATTGAAGATACACTCGGCGATGCTGTTGTATGCAACACGCCGCCGGGGCCGGATCACCGCGCGCCGCACATCGTGAACGTAGCCGTGCCTCCACAGAACGGCGAGGGCCTCGACGGCGAGATGCTCATCTTGAATCTGGATATGAAGGGCATCTTGGCCTCGGCGGGCTCAGCCTGCACCAGCGGCACCCTCACGCCCAGCCACGTGCTCTCGGGCATCGGTCTCGACAACGCCACTGCCGCAGCCGCCGTGCGGTTCTCACTCGGACGCGACACTACATCCGACCACCTGACCCGTGCGGTCGAGGTCCTCCACGACACCATCAGCCGGATGCGTGGGTAGCGCCCTCGGTCTGTTGGAGACTGCACCAGCCTCCTGTATCCCCCTGTATTTTAGTAGCTAACCGTCCTCTGTTGCATGCGTAGCGCTCTGCTTGTTTTCGCCAAATGGCCTGCCCCCGGACGCGTAAAAACGCGCCTCACGCCTGTGCTTACGGATGAGGAGGCCGCACAGCTCTACCGGGCCTTCTTGCTTGACCTGCTGGAGCAGACACAGGCGCTGGAGGCCGATGTCATTCTGCACTGGGCCGAAGGGCTGCCGAACGGACAGGGGCAGCCATTTGCGGAGCGTGTGGATGCGATGGCCGTGCAGCAAGGGCCCTCGCTGGGCGCGCGTATGCGAAACGCGATTGATGCAACGCTGAGCGATGGCTATGAGCGCATCGCTATTGTCGGGAGCGATCACCCCACCCTGCCCACTGCCTTCCTGCGCGAAGCCTTCGCTGCGCTCAAGCGTCCGAGCAGCATTGCGCTGGGCCCGAGCTACGATGGCGGCTTCTACCTGATTGGCATGAACGCACGCTACCCGCAGGTCTTTGAGGGGATGCGATACAGCCATCCACAAGTCCTCAACCAGACACTCACGCGCATCGGGCGCACCAGTGCAAACCTGACGGTCCTGCCGCGCTGGTACGACGTAGACACGCCTGCCGCGCTCCGCCTCATGCTGGCCGACATGGACGAGGGCCCGCCTACGCCGCACACCGAGGAAGCCGTACAGGCGCTGGAGTTGCGCTCGCTGGTGTAGCGTCGTAAGAGCGCGCCTGTCACTCAGCGTTAGCGCGTTTCTTCATGATGCTTAAGCTGGCGCAGCAGCGCCCATGAGGATCCGGCACAACGTCGCGTCTTCATCATATAACCTTTGTCCGGTATATTTCTGCTGCCTCGGACGCCAGTCGTGCTCACGCCCATTGACGCCCGTGTCCCCATGGAAACCACATCCTCTCCGCAGACCGTTTCCGACTACGAGCGGGAACGAGGCAAGCCTATGCCCAGCAAAGCCCACGGATACACGCAAGCCAACCTCATTGGTGTTCTTCTCGCCCACCGAGACCGGTTCACGATTTTCTCGGAACTGACGCTCGACCTGGATGAGCGCGAGTTGACGCCAGATCTTTCGCTCTACGCCGCCGCGGACGTCGATCTGCTGCACGATGACGTTCGCGTACAGGAGCCGCCGCTGTTGGCAGTCGAAATTCAGAGTCCAACGCAAAGCACGCAGGCGCTCATCGACAAAATTGAGTTCCTGCTCGGCGCAGGCGTGCAGTCGTGTTGGCTTGTGCATCCGCCGCTCCGCACGGTGACGGTCTTTCCCGGCACGTTGGACGGCACGACGGTCTCCAGCGGAACGGTGGTGGACCCGGTGCTGGACCTCGAGATTGCAGTGGAGGCGGTGTTCAATCAGGGGGCGACTGGCAATCCGCACTCGTAAACACCTACCGTCATCCATCGATCGCATCGCCACGTTTCCCAATTAACCCGCCGTGGTCTCATGTCCAATACTGCCACGCAGCGCCTCACGCTTCGCCTCACCCCCGAACAGAACGCCCGCATCGAGCGCCTGGCCTGCCAGAAAGGAACGTCAACAGAAGACGCCGTTCGCTCCGCCGCGGACGACGCCCATTGAGCCGGAGCCAGGCTCGTTTCTGGAGGCCGCCGCGATTAGCACCACCGCTGGGCGAAACAAGAGGCGTCGCATCTCGCATGGCCGTTTTACACGTGTGAGGCTGTGCTTTCGGAAGCGCTTTCGGTGAAGTCGAAACTGAATACCGCGACGGGCTTTTGCAAAAACGACAGTTACAATTCAATTTCCTCATTTACCACCGCGCCCCGTCATGGAAGCCGACCGCTATTCGCCCGAGCATCCCGTTCGCTTCGTCACGGCCACGAGCCTGTTCGACGGCCACGACGCCGCTATCAACATCATGCGGCGCATCCTGCAGGGCACCGGCGTGGAGGTGATCCACCTGGGCCATAACCGCTCGGTGCAGGAGATTGTAGACACCGCCATTCAGGAGGATGCGCAGGGCATCGCCGTCTCCAGCTATCAGGGCGGACACATGGAGTACTTCAAGTACATGCACGACCTGCTGGAGGAGCGGGGCGCGGGGCACATCAAGATTTATGGCGGCGGTGGGGGCGTCATCGTCGAGGACGAGATCGCGGAACTGGAAGCCTACGGCATCGCGAAGATCTTCTCGCCCGAAGATGGCATGCGCCTCGGCCTGCAAGGGATGATCAATCAGATGGTGGAGGCGTGCGACGTTCCGATTTTGGAGTTGGGATTTGGGATTTCGGATTCGCCCTCGCCGAAAGATGCTCGCGTTATTGCGCGCAGCCTCTCGAAAACCGAGATGGGCGAGCCTGCGACCCTCAAGCTGCCCGCGGCGGCTCGTGCAGGCGCTGAATCCACAGATGTGCAAGAAGTGCAGATCGGCGGCGAGCAGCCCGCAAGCGGCGACGGCGCCCCGCACACCACAGAACAGCAAGCCTCCAAAATCCAAAATCTAAAATCGAAGGCCCCAGCTCTGGGCATCACCGGCACGGGCGGAGCCGGAAAATCCACGCTAACCGACGAACTCATCCGCCGCTTCCTGAACGACTTCGACGACGTGTCGATCGCCGTGCTCTCCGTCGACCCCACGCGCCGACGCACCGGGGGCGCGCTCTTGGGCGACCGCATCCGCATGAACGCCATCTACGGCGATGGGACGTCTGAGCGGGTGTACATGCGCTCCTTTGCCACGCGGCAGGCCAACCGCTCCACGAGCAAAGCGCTGCAGGATGCGATGGACGTCTGCCGCGCCGCCGGATACGACCTCATCATTCTGGAAACCGCCGGAATCGGCCAGAGCGATACGGAGATCGTCGACCTCACCGATCTCTCGCTCTACGTGATGACGCACGACTTCGGCGCGCCCACGCAGCTTGAAAAGATCGGGATGCTCGATCTGGCGGATATCGTGGCGCTCAACAAGTACGAAAAGCGCGGCAGCCGCGATGCTCTGCGCGACGTGCGCAAGCAGGTGCAGCGCAACCACATGCGCTTTGACGAATCGCCCAAGGAGATGCCAGTCTACCCGACCATGGCCTCGCACTTTGGGGATCCGGGCGTTACGCGCCTCTACCTGGCTCTGCTCGACCGCCTGAACGACGACTTCGACTTTGAGCAGCGCTCAAGACTGTACAGCTGGGACGACACCCCCGAACCCGAACCTGCCGACGTCGCCATCATTCCGCCCAACCGCCAGCGCTATCTGGGCGAGATTGCGGAGACGTGCCAGGATTACCGCAGCTGGGCCGAACAGCAAGTCACCTACGCTCGGAAGTGGGGCGAGGCCAAAGGGGCCCGCGAACAGGTGGACGACTGGGCGCCCGAAGACCAGGAGCAACTGGCGGGTCGGCTGGATGCGATGGTGGAGCACTGGTGGGCTAAGCTCGATGCGCGCTGCAAGGACATCCTCGACCAGTGGGACGACCTGAAAGAGGCGTATCAGCAAGAGGAGTTCACGTACACGGTGCGCGGGCGCGACATCACGGTGCCGCTCTACCGCGAGAGCCTCTCAGGTACGAAAATCCCGCGTGTGGCCCTCCCCAAGACCGATGCGCCGGGCGAGCAGCTTCGCTTTGCCCTCCTCGAAAATCTGCCCGGCTACTTTCCGTTCACTGCGGGCGTGTATCCGTTCAAGCGCGAAGGCGAAGACCCCACGCGCATGTTCGCAGGTGAGGGGAGTCCCGAGCGCACGAACCGGCGCTTCCATCTCGTATCGTCGGATGCGCCAGCAAACCGCCTCTCCACCGCGTTCGACAGCGTCACGCTCTACGGCTTCGACCCGGCCAAGCGGCCCGACATCTACGGCAAAGTCGGCAACGCGGGCGTTTCCATCTGCACGCTCGACGACATGAAGAAGCTCTACTCGGGCTTCGACCTGTCGGACCGCAAGACCTCCGTCTCCATGACGATCAACGGCCCCGCGCCGATGCTCATGGCCATGTTCTTGAACACGGCGATTGATCAGCAGGTAGAGAAGCACCTGCGCGAGGAAGGGCGCTGGGAGGAGGTGGATGCCCTCATCGATGAGAAGCTCGGCGACGAACGGCCCGAGTACGTGCCCTACGGCCCCGACGGACGCGAAGACGGCTTGCCAGAAACCCACGACGGAAGCGGACTGGGCCTCCTGGGATGCACCGGCTCCGATCTTGTGGAATGGGGCGCGCTGGATGCAGAGACCTACACATCCATTAAAGCCGATACGCTGAACGTAGTGCGCGGCACCGTGCAGGCCGACATCCTGAAGGAAGATCAGGCACAGAACACCTGCATCTTCTCGACCGACTTTGCCCTGCGGCTGATGGGCGACATCCAGCAGTACTTTATCGATGAGAAGGTGCGCAACTTCTACTCGGTGTCGATTTCGGGCTACCACATTGCCGAGGCCGGGGCGAACCCGATTACGCAGCTTGCCTTCACGCTCGCCAACGGCTTTACGTACGTGGAGTACTACCTGAGCCGCGGCATGGACATCGACGACTTCGCGCACAACCTGTCGTTCTTCTTCTCGAACGGCATGGATCCGGAGTACAGCGTCATCGGACGCGTGGCGCGGCGCATCTGGAGCGTGGCAATGCGGGAGTTGTATGATGCGAATGAGCGGAGTCAGAAGCTGAAGTATCACATCCAGACCTCCGGGCGCAGCCTGCACGCGCAGGAGATCCAGTTCAACGACATCCGCACCACCTTGCAGGCGCTGATGGCGATCTACGACAACTGCAAAATTACGTGGTGGCCGGGGGAAAGATGGGTGAGGTTTCTCAGCGGCTCTATGACGAGATCGTGGCCATCCAGTACCGGCAGAAGCCCGATCCTTACGGCTGGGTAGAAATGATTGATTAAGGGGCGATGATATGATCCCGACCATTGAATGGCACGGCAACCATGTTCGAATG
>NZ_JAWOAR010000115.1:0-6050 GCF_046498435.1 Longimonas sp.
TGACCTGTTGGAAAGCAATGCCGCCACGCCTGCAAAGGGGCGCCTGGTATGGGGAGGTTCGTGCCAACCGTGCAGGACAGGCCACAGGCATCCGATTTGAGGTTTCCCTTAGCCCGAGCCATTAGGGAGGGGCCGAAGATGCAGGGATCGTGCCACCTGTGCGAGGTAGGCGTTGAGATCCTTCCTCCCGACTGGGGTCGGAAGTCAGGATGACGTGGTAGAGTGGGGAAGGTGCAAACTCTCATCTGCTCCCCTCTCCAGGGGAGCGGCTTCGGGTAGCGCGCTTGCACCTGTTTCTTCCTGCGCTAAACACGTACCCGACAGCTGTCGGTATCGGGACGCTCAAAATGACAACCCTGTAGGTGGCAACTTGAGTTATGTGCATCGTCACCAAACGTACGAATCGGCCTACGACGACACTTCTACCGGGTGCTCGGCCTCTGACTTGTCTGTGTCTGCCGCCGTGCCATTGCCGCTGACCGTGTCAGAGCGGTGTGCAGACTCAGCGGCTTGCACGGCTTCGTGCACTTCGTAAAACAGATGGTTGGGCCCCAACTCATGAACGACACCTGCACGGCTCAGCACATCGTGCACCGGTCCTTTGAGTCCAGCCAGGTACAGGTTGATGCTGTTTTCGTGACACATTTCAATGATCTCGTGCAACGCATGGGCCGCAGTCGAATCGACGCGATTGACCGGGTACATATCAATGACGATGGCTCGCAGCGCATCGTTGTTCATATCAATATCGCTCACCAGGTCTTTGAACGTAGACACATTGGCGAAGTAGAGCGCCGCGTCCATGCGCACAATCATCACATCGGAGCGGGTAATGGCGTCGGGGCTGCGCTTCAGGTTGCGGTAGGTCGTCGAATCCGGTAGGCGCCCCATGATGGCGGTGTGCGGTGTGGCGCTCTGATAAATGATGGCGATAAGCGACACGATGACGCCAGCCAGGATGCCTTCTTCGATGCCCAGCGTAAGCGTAGCCACGAAGGTAAGCGCCATCAGCGCCAGGTCGCGGCGATCTACGCGCCACAGGTACATGGCCTCCTTCCAGTCTACAAGCCCAGCTACGGCCACCATCACAATCGACGCCAGGATGGCATTGGGCATGTAGTAGAAGAGCGGTGTGAGAAAGAGCAGTGTAAGGGCAATGACCACGGCGCTGATAATCCCTGCCACATTGGTCTTCGCCCCGGCCTCGGCATTGACGGCGGTTCGCGAGAAGCCGCCTGTGGTGGGATACGACTGGAAGAAGGCTCCGGCCACATTCGCTACGCCCAGCCCCACAAGCTCTTTATTGGCGTCGAGGCTGTAGCCATTACGACGGGCGTACACTTTGGCTACGGCAATGGATTCCATGAATCCGATAAGCGAGATCGTCAGGGCACCGGGAATCAGAGCCTGCATATCCGCCCACGAAAACGCAGGGATGACAAAGCTGGGAAGCCCGCTCGGCACCTCTTCCACAATGGAGACGCCGGCTTCGTTGCCGCCCGTCAGCCAGATGGCACCGGTGCCCAGCACTACGACCACGAGGGCGCCGGGAATGGCCTTCGACCAGCGTTTGAGCGCCACCAGAATTGCGATGCCTATGACGCCGAGCACCACTGTGGGCAGGTGGATTGCCTCCCACTGCTGCGCTGCCGACCACAGAATCTCGTGAATGTAGTTGGAGCGCTCAATATCGACGCCCAACAGGTGCTTGAGCTGGCTAAGGCCAATCACCAGGGCCGCTGCCGAGGTAAATCCGCTTAGTACGGGATGCGACAGGAAGTTGACCAGAAAGCCAAATCGGAGTAGTCCCATAGCCAGCTGGAACACCCCGACCATAACGGTGAGCATGAGCGTGAGCATGATGTACCGATCGGGATCGCCGTCGGCCATCGGGCCCACGCTCGCCGCCACCAGCAGCGACACAATAGCCACAGGCCCCACCGCTAACTGACGCGATGTGCCGAAGATGGCATATCCGAGCAGCGGAATGAGCGAGGCATACAGTCCATAAATAGGCGGCAACCCGGCAATGAGGGCGTATGCCATTCCCTGCGGAATGAGCATAACGCCTACAGTGAGCCCTGCCGAAAGGTCGCTCTTCAGGTGGTCGGCAGAGTACTGCGTAAGCTGATCTAATAACGGAAGGGCGTCGCGAAGGCGGGCGAGCATAAGAACGAAGAGCCTACAAGATCGAAAGTACGGTATATACCGCAAGAGCGGCCCCCGCACAGGCAGGCCGCTCTTGGGTTAGACGACAGGAAGCGCAGATGCGTTAAGCAGCCACTGCTTCATCAGGGGTAACAGGGGATTCGTAGTCCGAGAAGTCGCCGTTCACGTAGACTACGGACCGTCCGCTGCGCTGCAGATAGGCCGAGGCCGCTGCCGCACGCGCGCCACTGCCGCAGTGCACGAGCAGCGTTTCGTCGGTTGGTAGATCGGCTTCGTATTCCGGCATGCGCGTGTACGAAGCGTTGTGTGCGCCTTCGACGTGTCCGGCGTCGTACTCAGAGCGGAAGCGTACGTCCACAACCGCCGTGTTGTCGGCATGACGGCGCTGCTCCAGCTCCGCAAAGTCAATTTCTTCGATGGAGGTCGTCTCTGCATCCGCCAGATAGCGTTGCAGCGTTTCGAGCGAGGCGAAGGCCACCGGGTTGTCGTATCCGATGCGCACCAGATCGCGCACCGCTTCGTCGACATCGTCTTCGTCGATGAGCAGCACAATCGGTGTGGTTTCGTCTTCGACGAGCGAGCCGATGACCATGTTGAAGGCGTTGTTCATCGGCGCATAGAGCGCACCCGGGATGTGGGTCTCCATGAAGGCGGAGCGATCAATCCGCGTATCCACAATGAGCGACTCATCATTTTCGGCGTGGGCCTTCAGTTCCTGCACCGTCAGCTTCTTGGGCTGCGGTAGCTGGCCAAGCACCGGCGCGCCGAGCTTGTTGTCGCGCTTCATGCGCGCAAAGTAGAGCTGCGGCTCGGGCTGTCCGTCGAGGATTGCATCCACAAAGCGGTCTTCGCCGTCGAGGGCGGCGCCTACCATCGGGTTATACTTGCGCTCGTAGCCGATCGTAGTTTGCGGTACGGCCCCGAGGGCTTTGCCGCAGGTGGATCCGGCGCCGTGGGCGGGCCACACTTGCAGATAGTCGGGCATTTCGAGGAAGCGCTGCACCGAACTGTAGAGTTCGCGCGCTGAGGGCTCCATCATGCCCTCGACTTTGGCAGCGGATTCGAGCAGATCGGGGCGACCCAGGTCGTTTACAAAGGCGAAGTCGCCGGTAACGATGCCCATGGGCTCGGTGGCCCCACCGCCTTTATCGGTAATCATGAACGACATGTGTTCGGGCGTATGGCCGGGCGTGTGCACCGCCTCCACCTCGATGTTGCCGATGGTGAAGGTATCGCCATCCTTTAGGAGTTGGGCGTCGTAGGATCCGCCGCTCTGCTTTGGCTCCTTGACCCACTCGTACTTCCAGTCCTCGGTACCTTCGTCAGAGAGATAGAGCGCCGTATCGAAGCGCTCGGCGAATTCGCGGGCCCCCGACAGGAAGTCGGCGTGGATGTGGGTTTCGGCCACCGCCACAATTTCGACGCCTTCCTCTTCGGCCAGCTCCAGGTACTGATCGATGTCACGCTCGGGATCTATAATGAGCGCTTCCCCCGTCTCCTGGCAACCAATGAGGTAAGCGTATTGAGCAAGTTTGGGGTCGAATACTTGTCGGAATAGCATGGTACTCTGTATCGGTTAGTGAGCAAAGAAACAGCATGTCAGCAGCACCGCGTGCTGCATTGTAATGTACTGCGAACGTACTACGTGTTGGGGATGCGCAGGGAGACTGCCCATCCGAGGTTAATGAGGCAGGTGCGGACGCATCGCGCCGTACACCCAGGTTCCGGCAATCGCGCTTAGCAGAGCCACAAGCATCACCGAGTAGCCGCCGCCAATGAGGGCGAAGATGGGGCCGGGGCACGCGCCCAGAAGCGCCCATCCAAGCCCAAACATGATGCCGCCGACCCAATAGCGGTAGCTCGACCACTGCTTCGGGTTGATGCGGATCGGCTCGCCATCGAGCGTGCGAATGTCGAAGTACTTGATGGCTTGCACGCCAATCATAGCTACGACGACCGCACTGCCAATGATGCCGTACATATGGAAGGACTCAAAGCGAAACATCTCCTGAATGCGAAACCAGGATACCACTTCGCTCTGCACGAAGATGATGCCGAAGAGCATGCCCAGCGTCATGTAGCCAAAGAGGCCGCCGACGGTGAGGTTAGCCTCGGCTTGTTCAGGTTGTTGGGTGGCGGTAGACATAATGAATCACAGACCGTTGGTACACAGGAGCGAGAAGGCGCAGCGTGGCTACAGAATTAGCGGCAGAATCAGGTGCGTCACGAACAGACCGCCGATGAAGAAGCCAATCACCGCAATGAGCGACGGCCCCTGCAGGTCAGCAAGCCCACTGATGGCGTGGCCCGAGGTGCATCCGCCCGCATAGCGCGCGCCAAAGCCGACGAGGAAGCCGCCCACGACAATCATAAGAAACCCCGGCAGCGACGCGAGTCCGCTCCACGAGAAGAGATCGCTGGGCAGCAGTCCCGTAAAGTCGGTGATGCCCAAGCCTTCAAGCTGGGCACGGGCCCCAGCCGAGATCCCGATTTCCGGATCCGGATGCGCGAGCACTGTGGTGGCAATGACACCGCCAAGTACAATCCCGACCGCGAATACGATATTCCAGAGACCGGATTTCTTCCAGTCGTACTGAAAGAACTCAACGCGCCCCGGAATGGTGGCAGCACACGCGTGACGCAAGTTCGCCGAGATGCCAAACATGCGTCCGCCCGCAATGAGCAGCGCGGGCACAATAAGTCCAATAAGCGGCCCAGCCACGTACCAGGGCCAGGTCTGTGAGAGCATCTCTATCATGAGTCGTTGGCAGTTCGCCTGTTGTTATTACAAGTTTGCAATCCGGTATATATAATCCGCTGGTATGTTGTTCCGAGATGTGTATCCGCCCACGCCTGGCCTCACTGTCTTTAAATGCGGTTTCGGGATGAGCACTACATTGCTACAAAAGAATACACAGAATCTAAATATTCTGCACGGAGATGTGATCGAGGTGACCGTGCCCGAGGAGCGATGTGCAGAACATGCTACCATATCGTAATGGAGGCGGTCTCGTTATTTTGAGACAACAACCGGCGTCCGGGCACGGGCTACAAGCCCGCGAACAATGCACGCCCACTTGCTACGCCCTATTATCCCCAAGACTATGACGCGACGTATTTACACACTGCTGGCGGCCTTTGCACTGGTTGTGCTGATCGGCGCACCTGGCATTGCCACAGCGCAGTCTCATTCGACTTCTGTTGATTCATCGGCCACCTACGGACAGTGGAAGCCCGGCTTCGGCATGCAGGTACGCACACTGCTGGAATCGCCCCATCCTGAGGTTCAGGACAACGGCATGCAGCTCATTCTGCACTACGCCCAGCGCGATGCAGACATCGACTTTGCTCCGGCGGTACCGGCGCTGTTCGACGTGTATGACCATGCCGAGCACGAAGGGCGACGGCTCCTTGCGCTGCGTGCCATTGACGCCATTGGCACCGATGCCCACATGCAGCGCCTGGCTCAGCGATTGGACACCGAGGTGTCGGACCGGGTGCGCGATCATACGCTGCGCACGCTTGCATCGCGTAATCCAGACGAGTGACACCAACTCCGCACGCGTCGTTGGTGTATGGAAGGTTGGACGTGTGGACGGTTGGAGGTGTACACCGTCCATCCGTCCACCTCCAAACGAGACCGAAGGCCGAATTACGACGTGCATCCGGCATCGTGCAGAGAAGCGATCCTACAACGGTGCAACCGGATTTGGTGTGAGTAGCATTACCACATAGAGCAGAACGACTTCGTACGACCATCCAAAAAAGCCCCGCTTTCACGTAATGTGAGGACGGGGCGTTTCGTTTGGGGATGCATGGCCCATCTTCTACATCGGGATCTTCCGCATCCGGTACACAAGCTGATGGCCGAGAAAGAGCAC
>NZ_JAWOAR010000155.1:0-10530 GCF_046498435.1 Longimonas sp.
ACCGAATCCGACGAGTTTGGCACCCGCGTGCTCGACTTGTTTGCGCCCATTGGCATGGGGCAGCGCGGCCTGATTGTAGCTCCGCCCAAAGCGGGTAAAACGGTCTTGCTGCAGAAGATTGCTGATGGCGTAACCCACAACCATCCCGATGCGCATCTGCTTGTGCTGCTCATTGACGAGCGGCCCGAGGAGGTAACCGACATGGACCGCAACGTGGAGGGCGAGGTCATTGCATCGACCTTCGACCGTGAGCCCCAGCGTCATGTGGAGGTGGCCGAAACGACGCTGCTTAAAGCGAAGCGTCTTGTTGAGTCGGGACAGGATGTTGTCATCCTGCTCGATTCGATTACGCGGCTGGCACGGGCGCACAACGCGGTGGCGCCAAGCCAGGGCCGCACGCTTTCGGGGGGGGTAGAAGCCGGTGCGCTGCGCGGACCCAAGCGCTTTTTTGGGGCTGCACGCAAGGTGGAAGACGGTGGGTCGCTCACCATCATTGGTACGGCGCTCATCGACACGGGTAGCCGCATGGATGAGGTGATCTTCGAAGAATTCAAAGGCACCGGCAACATGGAGCTCGTGCTCGACCGCGAAATGGCCGACCGCCGTGTCTATCCAGCCATTGACTTGCTGAAGTCGGGCACGCGCCGCGAGGAACTGCTGCTCGACAAGGCCACGCTCAAGCGCGTGTGGATCATCCGCAAGCTTATCGCTGACATGGATCCGGGCGAGGCAATGGAGTTCTTGCTCGATAAGATGCGGGGCACCGAGAGCAACGAAGAGTTCCTGGAGCAGATGAACTCCTAACCGCCCGGATTCGAGCGCGTACCCACGCGATTGGCATTGCTGCAGAGGGCTTGTTGGGGTCTATAAAAAATGAGCTCCGGCAATCGCAGAACGAAATCGTCAAATATTGGACAACGAAGAAAGCGGGACGCCCCATTGCTGTGGCGCCCCGCTTTCTTATGAAGGGGTTGTAGTGCTGTGTTACAGGTCAATCTTGGGGGAGTCGCGCACCTCTCTTACATGCTGTCATCTTGAGCGAAGCGGCTCCGCCAAGGAGACGCGGAGTCCTGACACGAGCGAAGCGACTGATGAACGCAGTGAATAAAGATCTCCCCCGAGGTGGGCAGGATCCCCTGTCCCGCCGGATCTTCTGAATGACGAGGAGATGGTTCGACTGCGCTCACCATGACAGGCTTCGTGGGAGGGTGATTGCAAGACAACCATCAAAATAAGGGTTGACACAGCAGTAGGGATAGGCGCTTCGCACAGCGCTGGCTGTCTGCGGGTATGCCAACCCCGGTAGCTTTGTTGGTATCTGGAAAAGCGAACAGGTGAACGAGAAAACCATCCACCCGCCTCCCCAAAATCCGATGTGCTGTGGGGGCGATCCGGCAGTGCGGCCCCTGCTCGTGCTTTCCTACGATATGTCTTCGTAGTAGGGTGTAAAGCTGGGCAGGAGCCCATGCTGGGCGGCCAGCGTGAGGAGCTCGATGGCCGCCTCTTCAGGCAAGTCGTATGCGTCGTACACGGTGCTGTCGATGGCAAGGGTATAGGGCACGTCGTCTTCCTCGTTGTCGAGGTCGGTTTCCGACTCCCAGGCCGTGGCCTCTTCGATGAGGAAGGTGTCGTCTTCGGGCGAGTAGGAGGCCAGGTACTCCTCGCGTTCCTTGGCCGGATCCACCAGGCTTAGTACGCCCACAATGCCGTATTCGGTATCGTAGAAAAGCGTTTCGGTGAGAAGGCGCAGCGTAAAGTTTTCGGCGTCGAAGTCGGCCATTGGGATGCGGGGGCGTGTAGGTGAAAGCAGGGCAAGGGTGTTAGGACGTGTAAGGTAGCAGACACACGCGTTGATTCCAAATGCACGTTAGGGCTGTTGCTGTCGCCAGTGAGATAATCGCCCTAAAAGCAACATTGGGCGTGGCGGGGACTGCGATGGGTGCTCGGGGTTGTTGCCGGGCTTTATGCTTCCCCTGAATACATACTCTAAGACGACTTTGCGTGCGTTGGAGCAAGCGTGTTGAGCGAGGCGTGGGCTGTTTGGGGAAGCCAGTTGCGCAGGTAGGCCCAGGCATCCGCCCCCTGAAGATGGGTAAGGTCGGCCTGGAAGGTGGCGACCAGGTGCCGGAGCAGGGCAGGGGTTACGGTATCCACCGAAACAGCATCGGGCTGCTCAACATCGAGCGAGGTGACGCCCCGGTCGCGGATGCCGCATGGCACGATGTGGTCGAAGTAGTCGAGATTGGTGGTGACGTTGAACGCAAAGCCGTGCATGGTGACCCAGCGGCTACATCGGACGCCCATAGCGCAGATTTTGCGTTCGGGGCCGTGGGCGTCGGGGCCGATCCATGTGCCGGTGCGCCCGTCGACGCGGGTGCCGGTTACGCCGTAGTCGGCACAGGTGCGGATGACGACTTCTTCGAGCGTGCGCAGGTACCAGCCCAAATCGGTTGAGAAGCGGTCAAGATCGAAGAGCGGATAGCCCACAAGTTGTCCGGGGCCGTGGTAGGTGATGTCTCCCCCCCGGTCGATGTGGTGGAACGTAGCGCCGAGGGCATCGAGGGCGGCTTCGGAGAGGAGCAGGTGGTCGGCCTGGCCGCTTTTGCCCAGTGTGTAGGTGTGTGGGTGCTCCAGTAGCAGCAACACATGCGGCGGCGAGCGCCGAGGGGTGGCACGCTTTGCTTGAATGAGCGCCTCTTGCATGTGCTGTTGCAGGGTCCACGTAGCTGCGTAGGGCACTTGCCCCAACTGGCACACAACAACGGGTTCGGTTGACACGATAGGGGCGGGTGGTGAACAGAGGACAGCGTTTGTGCGACAGTGTGCGCTTCAAACGGGGGATGGACGGGGCGGTTCGTGGGGGAAGGCTATGCCCGGGGGTTGCAGAGACGCTCTAACTCCTCGACAGATACAGTGCGGCGTTTCACTGTGTGAACGTCTTCATCTTCGGTGTGGAACTGCGCGGTAAACACGAGTTCGCCATCATCGGCCGTGGTGAGACGGCATTTGGGCTGGCCGTCGTTATAGAGACCCCATACGTCGTACACCAGGCTTTTGAGCGGATGCTCGGTGGCAGCACTTTGTTCAATCATCTGCTGTGCGAGCGCTTTGGCACCAACGAGCACGTGGGCACGGTCGAGGCCGTGAGGCTCCAGTAAAGTGCGGGCTTGATCATCGATGGTCATGGCATGCATACTGTCTGTGAAATATATGTTGGGGTACGCGAATGACAATGACGGGGTAGCGATTCTATGGCTTGTATAGTCGTGTCGAGACAGTAACAGTTGCAGGCAATCGTAGGAAAAACAGCACAATGTGACTGTGGCACTCTGAACGAATGTCCCGGCTCGTCATCCAGGTGCGCAATCTGATATGCGCCACTGGCGAATAATTTGGTCAGGGTTGGGATCATTTTCTGTTTGTGTCCTTACTATGAAAGGCAGGCATAAAAGCGCTTTCAGGTGTAAGGATGAGCGTCTGCACGCGTTGGTTCTTTCAAAAAAGCCCCTTGGTCTTATGTATCGTTGGGTACTGTTATTTGCTATTTCATTATTATGGACGCCGATCAGTTCGGCACAGATCACCGAGGAGGTGAGCGATATTACCGGTGAGTATCGTGTGGCGAGCGATGATATGAATGACCTCTGGATCGACACGTACGCCGGTGATTATGGCGCGTATATGCCACGATATGTGTCGAATCCCTCGCTCGATCGTGAGCGCTGGATGATCATCTTCTACGGGTTTACCGATGAAGAAACGAGCATGTCGGATGCGGACAACGTCTACATCACCATCGATGGGCAGCAGATTCAGCCGTTGGATGTGACGATGCGCACGCGGGTGCTCGATGATGAGATTATGGAGGTTGCGGAAACGGTCTACTCCCAGTCGATCTTCACACGCATGGCCAATGCCGAGGAGGTGCAGGTTGACATTGGAGATGAAACGTTTGAGTTGCCCGACCGCGAAGAGATGCGCATGATTCTCCAAACCGTTAACAACCAAGGCGAACAAACCGCCAGCAGTGACGACGATTAGTAGCCAATGCCCCCTTGGGGGTACGCGTGCAGCCTCCAAAGACGTGCTTGAACGGCGCTTGAGGTAGTGGCTCCCGCAATCTACTGGCGATCGGCCAAGTCTGGTACTGTGTGTAGGACGTAGAGACCGGTGCAGCGCGCCGTGCGCGTTGTGCCGTGTCGAAGCACAGGCACAAAACAAGCTTTCCCATTCCCAAAAGGCATCCTGGCACAGCCGGGATGCCTTTTTGCGTTGGGGTAATCAGAACGGAATGCGGAGATGCGCACTTGCTCCAGACGTGTGTGCTCCGCAACTGCGTATGTCCGACGGCATAACAGACGGTCGGCGGAGCAACTAGAGGGCGGCATGACTATGCACACAGTACAATGGCTTGCGCAGCGCCTTGCACCTTGCCTGTGTACCTGCTATTCTTAACGTGCTGGAGATATTGTGCACTACGCTCACAGTGCCGCCTCAGCACAGGACCGTACCCCGATTCCGACGCACCTACTTCCGCGCTTGTCTATGCCCGAAAAACCCCTGCCGCCGTCGATGGGCGGTGCAGCCGAGCTGCTCGACATCTCATTCGACGTGCTCACGGCAACGCGGGTTGAGGCGCAGATGCCCGTAACCCCCGACCATCACCAGCCGTTTGGGCAGTTGCATGGCGGCGTAAGTGTTGTGTTGGCCGAGAGCGCAGCCAGCGTGGGCGGCTACCTGGCAGCACCTGAAGGCCAGACAGCCGTTGGCGTCGAAATCAATGCCAACCACGTTCGGGCCGTCTCCGAAGGCACCGTGTACGCCGTGGCCGAACCTTTGCATGTGGGCAGCCGCACGCATGTGTGGGACGTAAAAATCCGGGATACGGCGGACCGCCTCGTTTGCGTTAGCCGTTGCACGCTTGCTGTCGTTACTCTCTCTAACGTGTAGCCTGTGCGCTCTTTTGAACCAGGCCCCCGTTAAGGGCCTCCACTGGTTTGCTTGTCTCAACCGTTCGTTGCCTATGCCTGCTCCGCTTGCTGGCCTCCACCACATCACGGCAATCACCGGTACAGCCCAAGCAGCCATTGACTTTTATGCCGGGATTTTGGGGCTGCGCCTTGTTAAGGTGACGGTCAACTTCGACGACCCGACTATGCATCACCTTTATTTCGGGGATGCGCGAGGCACCCCTGGCACGCTTCTCACGGTCTTTCCGCAGCCCCGTTCGTTACCAGGACAAGCGGGATTGGGAGTGCCTGCACCAGTTGCGTTCTCCATTCTGCCCGATGCCCTGCCCTTCTGGCGCACCCGCCTCGGCGAGTTGGGCTACACGCCGGTCCTTACCCATCGCTTTGGCACCCCCATGCTGCGATTCCAAGCGCACGACCTTACGTCGTGTGCGTTGGTCCCTTCGCCTGACGGCACCACTACGCCGTGGACACCCGCCGCCCCCTTTCAATCTACCACGGCATTGCAGGGCCTGCACAGCGTTACACTGCCGGTCCCCGACTTAGACGCGTCTACGTCGTTTTTTGCGGATGTGTTGGGCTGGTCGCTCATGCACGACGAAGACGGGCTGCGTCGCATGAAAGCTCCAAGCCGCCGTTCGCTGCAAGCGCCTCGGGCATGTGCCGGGCGCTTTGTGGACCTTTCAGATCGCCATCCTCCCAGCCAAACGGGCACACGAGGCCCAGGTGTGGTGCACCATATTGCATTTCGTGTACCTACCGCTGCGGCGCAGCACGCATGGCGTGAGCGACTCATGCACGAGGGCTTCCAGGTGAGCGAAGTGCGCGACCGTACCTACTTTAAATCAATATACTTTCAGGATCCGACACGCACTGGCGGCGCCCTATTCGAAATTGCTACTGATGGCCCCGGCTTCATGGTCGACGAGCCGTTCGACACGCTGGGCCATGCACTCCAAGTGCCCGAACAGTTGGAGGACCGCCGCAGCGACCTGACTGTTGCGCTTCCAGATCTCGACCGGACTGTCCTCAAAGCCCCGCCTACCGCCGATCCGGATGCCAATCCACCGGTGTATTGAGCCAGCTACGCCGCCCGTTTGTAGCATTAAATTGCCTCATTTTACCCCCCTCGTTGCTGCCATGCCTACTCCGCCCGACTGGGTTCAACATGCCGTATTCTATCAGATCTTTCCCGATCGCTTTGCACGAAGCGGGCATGTAGAAGCCCAACAAGCAGTAACCTTACATCCCTGGGGGCATCCGCCGGAAGAGCAGGGGTTTCAAGGGGGCGATCTGTATGGCATCATTCAGCACCTCGACTATCTGCAGGATCTGGGAGTTACGGCGCTCTACCTGAATCCGATCTTTGCCTCGGCGGCCAACCACCGATATCACACCTACGACTACTACACCGTAGACCCGCTACTTGGGGGAAACGAGGCGCTGCACGACCTGCTCAACGCAGCACATCGACGCGATATGCGCGTGGTCCTCGACGGGGTGTTCAACCATGCCAGCCGCGGCTTCTGGCCGTTCCATCATGTGCTCGAAAATGGCATCGAATCGCCCTATGCTGACTGGTTTCATCTGCACGGCGAGCCGCTGCGTCCGTACGGCCCCGAAAGTGAGCCGGCCAACTACGACAGCTGGACGGGCCTGCGTGGGCTGCCCGAGTTTAACACCGATCATCCGCCCGTGCGCGACTTCCTGTTCGATGTGGCGACCCACTGGGTGGAACAGGGCATTGACGGATGGCGCCTGGATGTACCGGGCGAGATCGACGATCCCGATTTCTGGCGCACCTTTCGCACGAAGGTAAAAGCCGTGAATCCGGACGCGTACCTCTGCGGCGAAATATGGACACACGCCGACCGCTGGCTGCAAGGCGACCAGTTCGACGGGGTTATGAACTATCCGTTCATCGATTCGCTTTTCGGGTTCGTAGCCCACGACACCATCCACGGATTCGATCATCGACACTTTGACTTTGCGCCGCGCACCGGCGAGCAGTTTGCCCAAGAGGTGATGAACACGTTCACGCGCTATCCGCGTGCCATTCAGCACGCCCAACTTAACCTGCTCGACAGCCACGACACCCCACGCGCATTGCACACCCTGGGCGGGTCGGTCCCGGCACTGCGCATGGCTGTGCTCTTTCAGATGACGATGCCCGGTGCGCCTTGCATCTACTATGGCGACGAAATTGGCCTACAGAGCGCTGGCGATCCGCATTGTCGCGAGGCGTTTCCGTGGCACGACGAGTCGGCCTGGCACACCAACCTGCTGGCGTTCTACGAGCAAGCTACCGCGCTGCGTCACGAGAACCCCGTGTTGCGTACAGGCCGCGTCGAAGTGCTACACACTACCGACAGACAGGTGGTATTTCGGCGCCAGACGGCTGAGCGCGAGGCTCTCATTGCCTTCAACACGGCGGATACGCTGGCCACGCTCACCATGCCGGCCCCCGCCTTGAACCACGCCACCTACCAACCCGTGTGGCCGCCCGACCGCACCGCCGGACTCCACGCTTTAGATCCCACTGTGCAACTGCCCGAACACAGCGCGGCTGTGTGGATGAGTCCAGCCTCTGCTGCATAAGTACATCCTTCGCATCCCCCCAACAACCAACTGTTTGATTGTATGCCTACTGTAGCTATAACCGGTGCCGCTGGTGCCATTGGATCGGTCACGACCCGCGTGTTTGCGGATGCTGGGTGGAAGCTTGGCCTGTTCGACTACGATGCCGATGCGGTAGACGCCCTGCGTGCCGACTACCCCAGCGCGTATGTGGCACAGGCCGACCTTACCAACATCGATGCGGCCCGCACCGCGTTCGACGGCATGGCCAACCAGCACGAAGCGCCTCACGCCGTGCTTGCTATTGCAGGCGGATTCGCCATGCAAGCAGCCACCGAGGCGACCGATGCGGACTACGCTCATATGATGGACTTGAATATGCGTACGCTCTTTAACACGGCGCGTGCTGCGCTTCCGCACATGCAGTCGCACAGCGAAAGCTTCCTCTTGGGCGTGTCGGCCCCTGCTGCCGAAAACGGGGCCGCGAACACCGGGCTGTACGCCGCCTCAAAAGCGGCTGTGGCTGCGTATCTGAAGTCGCTTCATGCCGAATTGCATTCCGAGGGCGTACGCGTTTCTACGCTCTACCCAATGGGGGTTGTGGACACGCCTGCCAACCGCGAGGCCATGCCCGACAGCGATCCAAGCACCTGGGTGGCCCCCCAAGAACTTGCCGAAACCATGCTACACGCCGCTACGCGCACCGCCCGGGGGCACATTCAAGCCCTTAAGGTGTACGCCGCCACGTAACGGCTCTTTCGACGCCATTTTGTCTTTGCCTTTTGTTGCCTTATGACCACAACGGAAAAACTCGAAGCCATTGCCAACAATCTCTGGTGGACGTGGACGCCTCGCGCCCGCACGCTGTTTGAACAGGTGCATCCAGAAGCCTTTGCTGCGGCAGGCAATAGCCCACATGCTGCGCTGCGTGCGGCCAGTGAGGAGCGCCTTGCCGATCCGGAGCTTGCAGACGAGGCTGATGCAGTGTACGAGGCCTTTGAGGCGTACATGAAGGCCCCTGCCGAGATCAGCGACGCACCCGAGACGGCGTACTTCTGTATGGAGTACGGCCTGCACGAAAGCATGCCCCTCTATTCGGGCGGGCTTGGCGTGCTGGCGGGCGACCACACCAAAGCCGCCGCCGACCTGGGCCTTCCCTTTACTGCTGTTGGGCTGCTGCTGCGCGAAGGCTACTTCCATCAGTCGTTCGACGAAAACGGCAACCAGCAAGCCAACTACCCCCCGCTCGATCCCGGGAAGCAGCCGCTCTCGCTGGTTACCAACCCCGATGTGGAGCCGCTGCGCGTGTCAGTGCCGCTTGGCAATGCTACGGTGCAGGTACAAGCCTGGGAGGCCAAACTCGGCCACGTATCTCTCTACCTGCTCGACACCGACCATGAAGGCAACCCCGAGTCCTTGCGCGGGCTTACGCGACGCCTGTACCAGGGCGGCGACCGCGAACGCATCCGGCAAGAACTCGTGCTGGGCGTGGGCGGACTGCGTCTGCTGCGCGCGCTGGGCAACCAGCCCGATATGTATCACGCTAACGAAGGGCACTGCGCCTTTCTCATGTTTGAGCTCATGCGCGAACTCATGGAAACAGGCCACACGCAGACCGAAGCCGAAGCTGCGGTGCGCCAGGAGTCGGTCTTCACCACACACACGCCAGTTCCCGCAGGCCACGACCGCTTTGCGCCCAAGCTGTTCGATACGGAGATGGCCGGATACGCCAGCGAGCACCCGCTGAGCATCGACGACTTGGCTGCCTACGGGCGCGTCGACCCCGACAACGACACCGAAGAATTCGTCATGACGGTGCTCGGCCTCAACCTATCGCGCGCAGCGAATGGCGTGTCCAAGATTAACGGACGCGTGGCGCAGCAGCAGTGGGACGACCTGTACCCGGACTTGGAGGTCGACGACGTGCCTATTGGGTCTATTACCAACGGCGTGCATCTGCCCACATGGACGGCTGCACCCGCGCGCGACTTCCTGGCGGTGCACACTGAGGGCGACTGGGCCCACGAGCGCCACACATCCGCGTTCTGGGCGCCACTCGCCGAGGTGGATGACGCTACGCTCTGGGCGTATCGCTCGAAGCTGCGCGCTCGGCTCTTGAACTACGCCACCGACCACGTGGCGCATCAGTCGCTGGAGATGGAGGCCGACCTCGATCCCGACGCGCTAACCATCGGGTTTGCACGGCGCTTTGCCACGTACAAACGCGCCCCGCTCATCTTCACCGACCTGGACCGCGCCCGCGCCCTCTTCGCCGATGCGGAGCGGCCCATCCAGATTCTGTTTGCCGGGAAGGCCCACCCCGCCGACGACGCCGGACAGGCGTTCATCCGCCGAATCTACGAGATCAGCCAGCAAGACGGCTTCCGCGGACGCGTGCTGATGCTTGAAAATTACAACATGGAGGTGGGCCGCATGCTCGTGTCTGGCTCTGACATATGGCTCAACAATCCGCGCCGCCCCATGGAGGCCAGCGGCACCAGCGGCCAGAAAGTAGCGGCGCATGGCGGACTCAACCTCTCGGTCCTCGATGGCTGGTGGCCCGAGGGCTACACCGGCACGAACGGCTGGGCCATTGGCCCGGAGCCTACCGGCACGTTTGCACCGCGCGGTCCTGAAGGGCAGAAGAAAGAAGATGCCCGCGATGCCGAGTCGCTGTACACGCAGCTCGAAACCTCGGTCGTACCCGAGTTCTACACACGCAACGCCGACGGCATTCCAACGGCGTGGGTCAACCGCATGCGCGAGGCCATAACCGGGCTTCCGCCTGCGTTCTCTGCCAAGCGCATGGTTATCGACTATGTCAACACCATGTATCGCCAGCCGGTGGAGCAGGTGTAAGACACCGCATCCAGATATTGCCTCTCTGCTGAGGTAAACCTAATGAGGCACACAAGAAAAGAGGCCCTCCGACTATGGGGGGCCTCTTTTTGTTGTAGTCGAAGGGTGGGATGGGCGCCTTGAG
>NZ_JAWOAR010000300.1:0-10844 GCF_046498435.1 Longimonas sp.
CCGGGACGGGAAAGCTATCAATAATCGAAACCTGTCGGTCGCAACAGATCAGACGTTGAAGCAGCGCCTGAAGCCGTTCTTTGATCGTCCAGAGGTTCGCCGATTGCCGGGCAAAGGTCGTCCGGTGGATCTGGCCCATCGCCGGAAACAAGTCCAGGTGATGACGCCGGATGTAGCGGTAGATGCCGCTATCGGTGTCATAGCCCAAAAACTCGCCCACGAGTTCGCAGGTCACGACGACGCTGTCCGGAACGGTTGGGCGGGGGCCGCGCTTGCGGAGACGCTCTCCGCCAAGAACAGCTTGCATAAAGTCATCGGTCACACAGAACACCGTAGTGATAAAATCGTCCAGGGTCATAGGGCAGAGTATTGGGCATGGCTCATGTGCTGGCGGTCACCAACACAGAGTCGCCTGGTGCTCTGCCTGTTCCTTGCCAAAAAAACCCGCACATGCCGTTGAGTAAGTCGAATGCATCGCCATGAAGAAGGAACTGACCGTACAGGTGGATGCAGAGGTTATCGAACAGGCCACCGCACATGCCGAGGCACGCGGAGTATCGATTGATGAGTTGGTTAGCCGTTACCTGGCTACGCTGGCGCCTGACGAACCCGACACGAAGTCCAATGACAAACTCCCCCCGATTACGCGCCGCCTTGCCGAATGCCTAAAAGACACCAATGCCGAGCGGTTCACCGGACACCCCGACAAGGAAGGTCGCGTCGACGCGGATCTGAAAGAGGAGTACTACCGCTACCTTGAAAAGAAGCACCGATGATGACGGTCCTATTCGACACCAACGTAGTGCTGGATGTGCTCATAGCTCGTGATCCGTATGCACAGGACGCAACAGCCCTCTTTGATCATGTTGAGCAAGGCCAGATACAGGGGCTCATAACGAGCACAACGGTTACAACCATCTACTATGTTGGGCGCAAAGCTATAGGCGAACGCCCCATTCGCGCACGGATTCAGGATCTCCTGCACGTATTCGCGACCGTGCCTGTCCACGCCTCAGCGCTACAGTCAGCCCTGAACATAGACTTTCGCGACTTCGAGGATGCGGTGCTGCACGAAGCGGCACGGCAGGCAGATGCAGACGGTATTGTGACGCGCAATGCACGCGACTTTACCGCGGCAACGCTTGATATTTAGGTAGTGGATAGAAGGTTAGTGATTGTTGAAGGCCTCATCCGCCGGTCATCCTGACGCCCGACGACGGTCGGGGGGAAGGATCTCAACGCCAACCTCGCACGCTCGGCACTGCACCTCGCATCGGAGCACTGCATCGCGCGCCCCCGAAGCAGAAGCAGGTGCTCCGTCCGCATGACCTGAGATGCTTCACTGCGTTCAGCATGACAATAGCAACTACACCGGCCTCTCCCGTATGCACCGTATCACTTCACGTCTGACTACTACCAATATTTACACCCCGGCTGCGCTGCTCAAGGCCGTACAAGGTTTGTGAAACAGCAAGATGCGTACGGAGGACCGTTCGCACCGGTGGTGGTTGGGTTAGACCTGACAGGTCCTTGGAGACCTGTCAGGTCTTTAAAGTAGGCGTCATCCAGTTCACGGCATATCGATGAACAGCGGCGCTTCGGGACCGAGGGGGATGCCGAAGAAGATCCAGATGGCCAGCACCAGCGTGCTCACTATGCCGAAGACAATCGAGTACGGCAGCATGACGGCGATGATGCTCCCGATGCCCGCGTTTTTATCGTAGCGCTGCGCAAACACAATGATCAGCGGGAAGTACGGAAGCAGCGGCGTCAGGATGTTGGTGAACGAATCACCCACGCGATAGGCCGCCTGCGTCAGCTCGGGCGAGTAGCCCATGAGCATGAGCATCGGCACGAACGTGGGCCCCATGATCGCCCACTTGGCCGAGGCACTCCCCACAAACAGGTTGATAAAGGCGGATACAAGGATAAACACAATAATCAGCGGGATGCCACTGAGTCCGATGCTGGACTCCAGCGTTTCCAGCACCCCAGCCCCGGTGATGGCTACAACCATGTCAAGATTCGACCAGCCAAACATTGCCACGAAGTGTGCCGCGGCAAATGCGAGCACGATGTAGACGCCCAGATCCGACATCGTCTCCGACATCATATCCGTCACATCTTTGTCTTTGGTGATTTTCTCGGTCACGATGCCATACACGAGCCCAGGGACAAAGAACACAACCACCATGAGGCCGACGATGGCTTCGTACGCAGGCTCAAAGCCGCCCTCGGGGCCGCGCAGTGCACCGTTTTCCGGAATCACCAGGAGCGAGGCGCCAACGATAACGGCGAGCATAGACAGCGCGCCCCAGCGTAGGCCTTTCTTTTCAAGCGCGGGCGCCTTCTCCGACGTGTCCATACCGTCCTCAAGATCCTCGGGCGGCTCATACTCACCCAGGTAGGGCTCCACCACGTAATCGGTAACGATCCAGCCGGCGATGACGAATACGGGTACCAGCGCGACGATAAAATAGTAGTTAGCGAGAGCGGTCACCGCGTAGTCGGGCTCCATGATCTGCGCAGCGGGCTCGGTAAACGAAGCCAGTAGCACGTCGAGGGCCGAGGGCAGTACATTGGCACTAAACCCGGCAGAGACGCCCGCAAAGGCAGCAGCAAGTCCGGCCAGCGGGTGTCGCCCTGCTCCGTAGAAGAGCAACGCGCCCAACGGAATGACGACAACGTAGCCTGCGTCCACGGCCATGTTCGACATGATGCCTGTGAATACGATGGCCATGGTAAGCAGCGCGTTCGGCACTGCGCGCATGAACGACCCCAGGGCGGCCCCGATGAACCCGGACTTGTCGGCCACACCAATACCGAGCATCACAACGAGCACGAGACCCAGCGGCGGGAAATCGGCAAACGTGTCGGCCATGTCGGTAAAGAGCCGCTGGATGTTTTCGCCCGAGAAGAGGCTTTCAACCGCGATCATCTCTCCCGTACGGGGATGCTCAACGCTCACGCCAAACGCACTCACGACGAGCGAGATAAGCATCGTAAGCCCAATGAAAATAAAGAACAGCGTGACAGGTTCGGGGAGCGCGTTGCCTGTGCGCTCGACCATAGAGAGGAGCCGGCCCGACAGGCTCTGGGGAGATTCTTGCGCATTCGCATCGACATCGGCAGAGGAGGCATCGTCAGCCATGTGAGGGCATAGAGGTCTGGTTTAAGAAAACACGAGGCCGCACGCACATGCTTTGCGGCTATGGCTCTGCAACCTACAAATGAAACGGGATAATTACACATGGCTCGTTGCCGCACGCAAGCCACTGCGCTTTCCACCCCCAAACGCAAAAAGCGCTACCACAAAATTATGGTAGCGCTCCGCGTACTTGAGCATTGCGCAACGCGTGCGATGCCTGCTCTCCGATAGTTGTTACGGTTCAAAGACGCGACGCCTACAACCGGTCTCCGAAAAGAGTGTTTAAAAGAGGGCCCGCAGCTCCTCAAATTTATCACGTTCAAACGAGAGGCTGTACTTTTCGGGCTCTTCTTCGTTGCCTACAGCCGTCAGCGGCTCAATGTCCGACTCGTGCACTTTTGTGATGAACTTTTGCGGGTCGCACCCAAGCTCTGCCGCAAAATCCGCCGCCGTGGCTGCATAGATACCGCCGTAGGTCTTGATATCGCCCGACGAGAAGTTATCTTCGCCTTTTGGTTTAAAGCTTACGCCCCGCATGTGTGCTATTGCTATAATGAACGCATAGTTACGTAGCATGGCACTCCATGGCGGCTTGAGAGTTTCTATATTATATGCAATGTTGCAGGTCACACACGTTTAACACAGGCGGATATGAAGGCAGTTTGCATCGCTGCAACTGTTCCGCCGTTTCACCGGTTGATGGGCATAAGCAGTCTTTATACCTTCCTTTTGGCTTTCCTTACGGCATATCAAGACCAATGGCATCTTCCAAACAACCGACCTCTGACATGGTGACAAGCATTGCGGCTCAGCTCATGATCTTGTATGATCATGCGATGACGGAAAAAAATACGGAAGCGGCGCAGGCCTATGCCCTTGCGCTGAACTTGCTTCGGCGCGAGACAAAGGGCATCAAAATCTCGTTTGATGGCCCGCCCCCTACGCTGCGTCGCATCCCGCAGGCGTACTTCCCGGAAGACCTTGTTGACCGCTTGCCCCCAAAGCATCGTCCGGAGCAAACGGAGTAGCATACGTTTTTGGGGTACTGTTAAACCGCAAGTGATACTTCCAATCAGTCATCCCGGCATCGCTTCTCTGGAGCGCACCGGGTGTACGTCATCAATCGGCGTTTAGCCTCGTGTGGGGATGAGGGGATGATGGATGGTGGCAAGGACGTGCGTTCTCCTCTTTCACCCGTTCCTTCTTTCATACCCCCCAACGGTGCATGCGGGGTTGGTATCATTTAATGACCACCACTACCTGACACGCAAACGCCCCGACCTGCACCATGCAGATCGGGGCGTTTTGGTGTGTGCTGGGGGGAAGCCGGTATCTTTTTATGTGTGGCGTTGGACGTCAGCCCCCAGCCGCTTTCAGGTCCATCAGGATTCTGGTTTCTGAAGTGCCGTGACAAAGAGCATTCCCTGCGGATTCATTACACGCAGCCGGAAGCTCGTGCCGGGCTCAATGCTGTCGTACACTTCGGCAAACGCCTCGATCGACGGTGTAGGCTCGCCTGCGGCCTGCACAATAAGCTGACGCGGCTGCAAGCCGGAGTCGCGCACGGCGGAATTGCGCACATCGACGTCCTGAATGAGCACAGCTCCGTCTATGTCGAGGCCAAGCTGGTTCAGGTCGCGCTCCGAAACATCGGTAAGCGCAATGCCGAGTTCATTGCGAATGTCCTCGGCAGTAGAGGAAAGGTCGGGGTCTTCGTCCGACGAGCTCTCATCGGAGGCAGTGGAATCCTCGTCTTCGAAACCGCCCAGTTCAACCTCCATCGTCATGGTTTCGCCATTCCGGTTGATGGTGAGCTCCACCACATCGCCCGGCTGCTTTGCGCCAATGATGTTACTGATCTGAAGGGAATCATCCAGCTCTTCCCCATCGATTGCGGTGATGAGATCGCCCGACTCCAGGCCCGCTTCATCCGCGGCGGTGCCGTCCTGCACATTGCTAATCTGCGCGGTACCACGTGGCAGATCCTCGTTACGAATAAGAGACTGCGTAGCGGCTGTGTACTGCACTCCCAGACGCGCGCGCTGCACACTCCCAGTTTCGATGAGCTGATCAGTAACACGCTCTACGGTGTTTGCAGGGATGGCAAACCCAACGCCCTGAAACTGCCCCGTGCGCGATGCAATCGCGGTGTTAATACCAACCAGCCGCCCATCCAGGCCGACCAGCGGTCCTCCCGAGTTCCCAGGATTGATGGAGGCATCGGTCTGGATAAAGTTCTGCACGCCATAGTCTTGCTGCCCTGAGGGCTGTAAGCGGCCTTTGGCGCTCACGATCCCTGCGGTTACTGAGTTGCTAAGGCGTTCATCCAGCGGTGATCCGAATGCCATCACCCACTGGCCCGGACGAACTGATTCCGCATCCCCAAAGCTAACGACCCGTAGGTCCTCGGCATCGATCTTGATGACGGCCAGGTCGCTGAACGAATCGGTTCCGACAACCTCAGCATCATACATCTCCCCGTCGTGCATACGTACACGAAGGTTGTCTGCCCCTTCAACGACATGGTTGTTGGTGATGATATGACCGTCAGCGCGTACGACGACGCCCGAGCCAAGCCCCTGGCGCACGTTTCCACCCTGACCGCCCCCACCGGGAGGACGCTCGAAGAAGTCTTCGAACGGCGTGCCTTCGAACGGGCTACGGCGCTCTTGCACCGTTTCGGCCCGAATCTGGACGACCGCCGGAGTCACTGACTCAGCGACTTCCATGAAGGCATCTTCCAGGGATACAGCCCGCTGGAAGCCTTCGTTGTCGGTTGCACTAATGGCAGTGGTGCCTCCCGGCCCCGAAGCGCGGCTCTCGGTGCCCACCGAGTCGCCCCATCCAAAGAGATTGGCTCCAGCCGTCGTAAAGAGAATCCCTGCAATGAACGAAGCAGCCAGTAAGATGGCCACCGATGCTTTTCCTTTCACACTCATGAACGAACGTCGGAAAGATGAGCAGATTGTGATTGTGACGACTACTAAAATTTCGGAGAGCCGTCTTGGTTGTCTCGAAAGCGTCTCTCTCAAAATCAACGTACGAAGCCGCTGTTTCGTATACAGCTGGGTCACCGCACAATCGTTTGGGGGTTCTTACGTTTACCCGTCCACCTGTGCGAATCATAGCGGCCGCCCACCAATTTGGGGCGAAGTTGGCATTACTCGCCCGGCACGCCCGGTTCGGTCATGGCGCGCACATCGAGGTACTCGTCGAGCTCCTCGTCGGTGAGCAGATCCATCTCACGCACGACTTGGCGCACCGTTTTGCCTTCTTTGACGGCGGTTTTGGCCACGGTTGAGGCTTTGTCGTAGCCGATGGCGCTGTTGAGCGCGGTAGCGATGGAGGGATTCAGTTCCAGCAGCTCTATGCAGCGCTCGCGGTTGGCTTCAATGCCCTCGATGCACTTCTCGGTAAAGGCCGTCACACTGCCGGTAAGGATTGAGATGCTTTCGAGCATGGCGTGGGCCATCACCGGCATCATCACGTTGAGCTCGAAATTACCATGCTGCCCACCTACGGTGATCGTGGTGTGATTCCCCATCACACGGGCCGCCACCATCATCACCTGCTCGCTCTGCACCGGGTTTACCTTGCCGGGCATAATGGAGGAGCCGGGCTGTATCGTGGGCAGCGTGATCTCGCCAATCCCGCTTGTGGGACCGCTCGACAGCAGCCGCAGGTCGTTTGCAATTTTGAGCAGCGCGGTGGCAGTCGTATTCAGCGCGCTGTGCGCCTGCACATACGCATCCTTGCCTGCTTGCTCGGCAAAATGATTGCTCGTCTCCTCAAACGGCACGCCCGCCAGTCCGCTGATGTGCTTGATGGCGCGCTCGGGGAACTCTGTATGCCGGTTGAGCCCGGTGCCTGTGGCGGTGCCGCCCAGAGCCACCTCCGTAAGCTCGTCTGCACCGTGCTGGATGCGCGCAATGCATCTTTGCACCTGAGCCGCGTATCCCCCAAACTCCTGACCCAGGCGGATGGGCGTGGCATCCATCAGATGGGTGCGTCCGCTTTTCATGACGTCGTCGAACGCCTCGGCTTTTTCGACGAGGGCCGTGTGCAGCGCCTCCATTGCCGGGACCAAGCTGTTCAGCATTGCCGTGCGGGCGGCCACGTGCATGGTCGTGGGAATGACGTCGTTCGACGACTGCGACATGTTTACGTCGTCGTTGGGATGCACAGCCTTGCTCCCGCGCTCCGCGCCCAGCATCTCCGACGCCTGGTTCGCAATCACCTCGTTGGCGTTCATGTTGGTCGAAGTGCCGCTGCCCGTCTGGAAGATGTCCAGCACGAACTCGTCGTCGAGCAAGCCCGAAATGACGTCGTGTCCGGCCTGCTCAATGGCAGCAGCCTTGTCGTCGTCGAGCAGCTCCAGTTCGTTGTTGGCGCGGGCGGCAGCCACCTTTACGATGCCCAGTGCGCGAATAAACGCTCGCGGAAAGCGCAGGTCGCTCACCGGAAAGTTGTCGAGCGCACGCTGCGTCTGAGCGCCATACAGCGCCGACGTGGGCACATCGATGGGACCCAGCGAGTCGCGTTCAGTCCGGAAATCATCAGACATAGAGTCATTAGCCATAGCAGGTGCAGGAAACGAGGAAAGAGGGTTGCGAATGTGTGTTTGAAGATAGCCGACAGCCGTTGCCATCGCCCACACTCAAAGAACAAGATTTAGTCATTTATACAGCATGGGCCGCGCCTCCCCAAGATGTTGCTGATACACAAGCAGTAACCATTGGGGTTTGTGTTGCGCGTTACATCTGCATCCGTTACGTTGCGGTGCCTCTTGTTATCGATTTGTTATCGCTTGCCAGCCCCGCCGTTCTATGACCACCCTCACCGACGTTGCCGCAATGCACGAGTGGGCCGATGCCCAGCACCAGCGCGGCGCCACGATAGCGCTGGTCCCTACCATGGGCGCGCTGCACAGCGGTCATCTGGCCCTCGTTGAGGAAGCGAAGCGCCAGGCGGATGCAGTGGTCACCTCCATTTTCGTGAATCCCACCCAGTTTGCGCCCGACGAGGACTACGATGCCTACCCGCGGACCCTCGACACCGACCGCGAGATACTCGCCGAGCGAGATGTGGATGCGGTCTTTGCCCCGACAGTGGAGGCGATGTATCCGTTTGGGGCCTCGACCACTGAGGAGCCTTACATTTCGATGGATGTGCACACGCTGAACGATCACCTCTGCGGTGCACATCGTCCCGGCCACTTTGAGGGCGTCGTTACCGTCGTCACGAAGCTGCTCAACGCCTGCAAGCCCGATGTGGCGGTGTTTGGGCAGAAGGATGCGCAGCAACTCGTTATCCTGAAGCACCTGGCGCAGTCCCTCTTGTTCGACGTGGAGATTGTGGGCGTGCCCACCGTGCGCGAAGACGACGGCCTGGCCTGCTCTTCGCGCAATGCCTACCTGAGCGACGAAGAGCGCGCCGAAGCCCCGCAGGTGTATGCCGCCATTCAGGCCGGTGAGCAGGCCATTGCGAGCGGGGAACAGCATGCCGAAGCGGTGGTTCGAGCGATGCAAAAACCACTCGGCCAGGCGGAGCATGCCCGCGTCCAGTACGCCTCGGTGGTCGACGCATCGTCGCTCCAGCCCATAACCCACCTGCATCCGGGCGACGACGTGCTCATCGCTGTCGCTGTCTTTTTTGGCGATACGCGTCTCATCGACAATGCATTTGTGCACGTGCCATCGTCCGACTGACCGCATCCATCTGCCAGGATCCGTCCTCGTTTTACGCTGACCGACCCGCGCCCTCTGTATGACCGTCACGATGTTCAAGTCGAAACTGCACCGGCTCCGCGTTACCGAAGCCGACCTCTACTACGAAGGGTCGATTACGATCGACCAGGAGCTGCTGGATGTGGCGGGAATCTTGCCACATGAAAAGGTGCAGGTGGTCAACGTGAACAACGGTGCGCGCCTCGAAACCTACACCATTGCCGACGAGCCGGGCTCGCGCACGGTGTGTCTGAACGGTCCCGCAGCGCGTCTTGCCGCAAAGGGCGACCAGGTGATCGTGATTGCGTACGCCGAAATGACGCCGGAAGAAGCCAAGGCTCACACACCCAACATCGTTCTCGTCGGCGAAAATAACGACCCGAAAGAGCAGATCGAAGCCGAAGAGCCGGGCACCGTGCGCGACGAGACCGTCCGCGATGACATCTTGATTGCGTAATCGCTTATGTCTCGCCCCCATTTCGGGCCCTCTTTTTCGAATGGCGCTGTCTTCACGTATCCCTGAAGGCTGCGCCTTCGTGCATTTTTCGGTGGATCGTGCGGCAGCACATCGCTACGTTGGAGGTGCATTCGCTGAAACCGCTTCCAACCCCCGCATCCCCCTATGTCTTTTTCCAACACCGCTGTGGTAGGCGCTGGCACCATGGGCAACGGCATCGCCCATGTTCTTGCCCTGAACGGCTACACTGTTACGCTCATCGACGTAAACGAGGCGGCGCTCAAGCAGGGCACTGAGACCATCGCATCGAACTTGCAGCGCCAGGTTAACAAAGAGCGCATTACAGACGAGGAACGCACGGCTACGCTCGACCGCATCCGCACGCACACCGATTTGGCTAAGGCGGTGTCGGATGTTGAGCTCGTCATTGAGGCCGTAAGCGAAACGACCGAGGTGAAGGGCCCAATCTTTGAAACGCTGGATGAGGCCGCTCCCGACGATGCTATTCTCGCTTCCAACACCTCCTCGATTTCGATTACGTGGCTGGCGGCACAGACAACCCGCCCCGAGCAGGGCACGCTAACGAGGGCCACACCGCGTTCATGATGCTCGAGCGTTTGCGTGCTGCAACTGAGCGCAACGTGCCCTTTGCAGACGCCCTCGAGGACGTACGACATCATACGGCCTTTACTACGCACACACCCGTGCCGGCGGGGCACGATGTATTTTCGTTCAACCTGATGGACGAACATATGTCCGGCTTCTGGACATCTCCCGGAGTCTCGCGTGAAGAATTCATCGAGTTGGGTCGCCCTGTTTCCGGCAGGGACGAATTCAACATGACCGTGCTGGCAATGCGGACATCAGAGACACGCAACGCGGTAAGTGCTATTCATGGCGAGGTTTCGCGGTCGATGTGGCAGTCACTATGGCCCGAGAGCCCGGTGGAAAAAGTCCCTATCATCCACGTGACCAACGGTGTTCATGTTCCCACGTGGCTTGCGGCGGAGATCGCTGAACTCTATGACAAGTATCTCGCCCCCGACTGGCTCGCAAGGCACGATAACCCGCTCATCTGGGAACGCGTTGATCGCATACCTGACGAAGAGTTGTGGCGAGTGCGGCGCAGACTCAAGCACCGCCTGATCACGGCGATGACACTTCTTGCCCAGGGGTGCTGGGCGACTGGCAGATGCTCAGGCGAACAGGCAATCGCAATGGGCGGCCTATTCGAACGCGATGCGTTGACAATCGGATTTGTGCGACGCTTCACAGAGTACAAGCGTCCGGCTCTTCTGTTCTATGATGTTGAGAGGCTCAAGAAAATTCTTCGGAACGAATGGCGGCCGGTACAATTCGTGTTCGCAGGGAAATCCCACCCCGCGGATGACGCATCGAAGCGCCTTCTGCAGAAGACATTTCAGACCGCGCTCGATCATGAGTTCCACGGACGAATCGCGTTTGTCGAAGACTATGACATGCATCTGGCACGCCTTCTTACACGGGGAGTCGA
>NZ_JAWOAR010000124.1:0-9484 GCF_046498435.1 Longimonas sp.
ATGGCTTCATCTCCAAAGAGCCAGGTACGCGTGTTCTGTTCATCTTGGGATACCGACGGATCGTCGACTTCGCCGGGCGCCTGTCTCGGATTTCGGTCAATGAAGACGCGCCCGAACGCTTCGGAGCGACGCCGGTCGCGATAGTACGAGAGCGAATCGGCTTCAAGCCACGAGTCCGGGTCGTCGAGGGTCACGTTGCCTGCAAAGTCGGCACGGCGCTCGGGCGAGCGGTAGGTGCCCCGATCGCTGCGCAGGATGGCCGTGCTATCTTGCAGCTCTACCGGCTCGTCGAACACCGTACGGCGTTCGTCTACAAAGTAGATCGCTTCGCTGGAGCGCACATCGACTTCGCCGTCTGTCAGTTCTACCTCCCCAAAGGCAAACCCCAGATCGTTACTGCGTTCGTAGCGCACCGTGTCGGCATGAAGCGTATCCGGCCCCTCAACAATTTCGACGGCTCCCAGAAACAGAAATTCGTCGCGCGCAAGGTAGCGAAACGCCCGTTCCGACCGCAGTTCAGTGCTGTCTTGCCGCACAAACACATTACCAACAAGCTCCTGCACGCGCTCGCCGTCGGCCACGGTGGCGCTGAGCGAGTCGGCTTCGACATAGGCACGCGACTGCGTTGTGTCTGCGGCGCTCGAATCGGCTTGTTGCGCTATCGCCGCCTGCCGCCCGCTTCCGCCCATGAGCAGGACTACAGCTATGATGACCCCCCAACGCATCCCCCTGAGCCGCTCCGCAAAGGGGACCGTTCGCCCGGATGCGTGAATGTGTGGCATATGAGATACAGGGAGAATACAAGGAAAGCCGTAGCAGAAGCAACAAGGGCTGCCCAGAAAGGCAGAGCCAGCTACGCGTCGTCGTCTTCCTCATCGAGCTCAACCTCGGCATCAAACCGACCAATCTGATACGCGGAGAGATCTTCTTCGGCGACGAGCCCGCGTCCGTTGAGGGTTTCGGTGGGCGTAACGATACGCACAAAGCGGCTGGAACGCACCTTGCGGTCGCCTTGTCGCCATACGACGTGTTCGCTGTACAACTGCCGGTTGTCGGGGGTGCGAATGGCAACATCGCCGTACGCATCGGCCCGCCCCTCGTCGCTGAAGTAGAGCAGGCTGTCGGATTCGATGGTGGCTGAGGAGTCGCCCTCGGGCGTAAAGAGCTGCACCTGAATGCGCGCTGAGTCGCCTTTGGGGCTACGCAGCACGGCATAGCTGCTGTCAGGCGTTTCGTATTGCAGCATGCGCGCGGCCTCCAGTATGGCACGCTCGCGCTTCCCTTCGTGCAACACGACTCGTGGGTTGTGGGTTATTTGCATGGGGCGGTGGTCCGAATCGGCCTCCATGGCTTCGGCAGGCACCCCTTCGCGGTGCTCGCAGCCGCCGATAAAGCCGATAAAGAGGAGAAGCCCCAGCATTGCCCCCCACCACGCACTCATGCGCCATGTGCTGCCCCATGCCGTGCCCACCCCCCCTTGCACTCTACGAACCTCCACGGTACATTATCTGGAGCATGATCTGGCAAACGCGAGGATTATACTCAACATGCACGTAGGGTTGCATGAAGTTTACCGCAGCCCACGGGTCTTCAATCGCATCCTGAGTGCGCTTCTTTTTGCATTTGTTTTTTGCATCTAAGTTTCTAATTTATGAGCTTTTCTACTGAATCTGTGTCGGATGATACGTTGATCATCACGATTGGCAATACGCTCGACTTCCGTAATGCCGACGTGTTTAAAGAAACGATACAGCCTCCTATTGAAGCAGGGAAGCGTCAGTTCATTCTGGACTTCTCAGAGACCGACGTACTCGACTCGTCGGGGCTTGGGGCTATTTTTTCGTTGTACCGGCGCGTAGCTGCCCACGACGGGACCGTGGTGTTCGCGAATACGTCAGAACCGGTGCGCGTAGTCGTTGAGCTTACCCGCACGTACAAAGTGTTCCCCCAGTACGATTCTGTAGCTGATGCCCGCGCGGATCTAACCTAACGAATTGGCTCTTATGGATCTGCTTTTAGACCAGACGTATACCGATCCGCGAAGCGCGTTGCCCACGATCCGTACGGCCCTTCAAAACGCCTGGCCCGAGGCGCCCAACGAACCCGCTTCGGTGCCACCGCGCCGCACACGTCACTACTTGCAACTCATTGTGCACGAATGGATCGCCAACTTAGTGCGCCATGCCACGTTTGAAGACTCCCCTCGGATCTCGCTGCGGGTATTTGTCGATAGCACGTGCGTACAGTGCGAAATTATCGATAACTCAATGGGGTTCGACCTTGGATATATTCTATCCAAAATGAAGACCAACACGTCCCCTTTTCCTGAAGCAGGAATGGGCTTGCGCATCATTGACGCATGTACCGACGAGGTCTCGTATCGCAGCGAATCGCCCCTGCTTCACCGCTTCGCAGCTTCAATTCCTTACGACCATGACCCATGGATGAACGTCTTATTTTAGTCGTCGAGGACGATGCCACGCTGCGCGAGCTGCTCTCGTATCGCCTGGAGGCCCATTGCGAGGTGGCTACAGCAGTTGATGGCGTGGATGCTCTTGAAAAAATCGAGGAGCGCCGCCCCGACCTCATCGTCTCGGATGTGATGATGCCCCGCATGGACGGGTTTACGCTTCTGCAAGAGCTGCAAGAGCGTAAGGAAACGCGGGCCATCCCATTCATCTTCCTTACGGCTCGTACCGACGAAGACGCCCGCCTTACGGGCATGCGCCTTGGGGTTGACGACTTCATTACGAAGCCGTTCGATATGAAGCAGCTGATTTCACGAACGAAACGGCTGCTGGAGCGCGTCGAGGTGTTTAGCAACCGGCTGGATACGCAGCTCGGACACGACTTTTCGCAGCGCCTCATGCCCACGACGCTGCCCGAAGTGCCTGCTTACGAACTGTTCGTGCGCTACGAGCCCAGCCAGCAGGGCGGCGGCGACCTCCTCGACTGGCACGCGCTGGACGACGGGCGCTTCTTCGTCGCTCTTGGCGACGTGATGGGCAAGGGACTACAGGCCAAGTTTTATGCCTACAGTTTCCTAAGCTACGTACGCGCCAGCCTGCGGGCTCGCCTGTCGGATACGCCCCGCCCTGCTTCCATGATGGCTCATATCAACACGCTGTTGCTCAGCGACCAGGTGCTCACGGACACGTTCGCCTCGTTCTTGCTGCTTGTGTGGGACCCGGATGCGCACACCCTTACCTTTTCCAATGCAGGTCACTGCCGCCCACTCATCGTGGAGGATGGCACGGCCCGCCTGGTCGAAGAAAGCGACTTGATCCTTGGCATCACCCCCGATGCTACGTTTGAGCAGCACACGCTGGAGCTGTCCAGAAACACCGCATTCCTCGCGTACACCGACGGACTGCTCGAACAGCCCACCGCCGATGGCTCTCCGCTTGGCGAAGAAGGCATCCGCACGCTGGCCGAAGCAGCCTTCTCCACGCATCCCCCCGTAGACACACTCTGGAACGCCGGCCTCGACGCCTCGCCCGCCGATACGTACAACGATGATACGCTCATCTTCTGGCTGAAACGAACCGCCGACCCCTCTTCCGCACGCACGCACGTATCCATTTCAAACGTGGATTCCGAGGAGCCATCGTAGCCCGGGCCGCGCCCCACATAGATTCAGGATCGGGCCTTTCGCGCGTTGTGGATCAATGGTGGATCGATGGTGGATCTATGCGTGGGCAGCGTGAGGCGCAAACAGCCCGCTTGCTACGCTGGCATCTCGGCAGCTGCACGGGCGGGCGGGTCTACTGGCATACGCTCCAGAGGCGTGTAGTCCGTTTCCAAAAGCGCATAGTGCTCCTTATCCCAAAACTGATCGTCGCGGTACAGATAGTCCGTAGCTGTGCCCTCGTAGGCAAAGCCCGACCCCTTCACCAGGCGCGTCCACGCATCGTTGAACTCGAACGTCTCGGCCGAGACGCGATGAAGTCCCATATCGTCGAAGCATAGCGCCAGCAGCAGATTCATTGCGCGGCGGCCATAGCCACGCCCCCAGTAGGCCCGGTCGCCAATGGTGATGCTAATGCAGCCATGGCGGTTTGGGCGACTTACGCGATAGAGGGCGGCCACGCCGATGAGCGCCTCTTCGTCGCAGCTGTGAATCTCAAACGCATAGTTCGTCTTATGCCGGTAGTCGCAGAGCTGCTCGAACCGCTGCTTGAAATCGCCAAACGACTCCTTTTCAAATGGCACCTCGCTGTCGAGGCGATTCAGTTCAGGGTCATTGTTCCACTGAAAATGCGTATGAATGTGGTCGCGCTGGAGCGCGGTGAGGCGTACGTTCGGGCCACTGCGCGGCACCAGCTGCTGTACAGAAGGAAAATCGGTTATCATGTTCGGAAGCGCTTCCATTCTTGTAGAAAAACGAACGGCAGGCGCTGAAGCTTCCAACGCGATGCCGTGGGATAGCATGTAGCGTATGATACACATGGTAGGGGACATCGTACAGATCTGCAAGGTGAATGCCGCATTGCACACGAGGGGGTTGGCGCATGCACAGACGGTTTCTGGTGCATATGCCTCTCTACACGACTTCATATAGACACAAAGAGTGTGGAAGATACATCCTCTCCGTGTATCTTCTTCCTCCCGTTGCAGCACTACGATATTGGGGGATGGGTGAATGGCTTTTCGCTCACCCGCGAGGATAAATCATCAAGTCGAGCAGCGGTTTGCTCTCCAGAAAAGCGCCCGCTGCTCCTCTCATCGGCGCTCGCCTACGCATCCCCAAGCCGTGGCACACGCGCGACCTGCTGCACGAGCACGGGCACCACAAATAGCGTAAGCACGGTGGCGCTGAGCAACCCACCCACAATGGCGATGGCCAGCGGCGCGCGCAGTTCGGCCCCAGCGCCGAACCCGAGCGCCAGCGGGAGCAGCCCCAGCGCGGTGGTCACGGTCGTCATCAGAATGGGGCGCACACGGGCTTTTCCGGCAGCAGTGATGGCATCGTGCAGCGCCATGCCGCGCGCCTGCCGCTGGTTGATGAAGTCCACCTTGATGATCGCATCATTCACCACAATACCAACGAGCACCACGCACCCGGTCATGCTCATCAGGTTGATGCTTTGCCCGGTAAGCGCCAGCACAGCCACGACGCCTGCTGCCGCCAGGGGCACCGCGGCCAGAATCACGAGCGGCTGTAGCAGACGCTCAAACTGCGCGGTGAGAATCAGATACACGAGCAGCAGACTCAGAAGCAGGCTCCAGCCCACCGCGGTGAGGCCCTCCTGAAACGCGGTGCTGGCTCCGCCAATGGTGTGGCGGGCCCGAGGCACATCGGCCAGGACAGGGGCAAGGGCATCGTCGATGGCGGTCTGCGCGGTGCGGAGGTCTGCCCCAGGCGCAATACCAGCGGTGATTCGCGCAACCGGCGTCTGGTCGGTGCGGGTTAGAGCCGCGGGCAGGGCAATGCGCTCCGCCTCCACAAACAGATGCAGCGGCAGCAGTCCGTTCGCGGTGGGAATGCGCCGGCTGAGCAGCTCCTCGATGGAGGCAGCCACGCCGGTCTGTATCATGATGGGAATCTCCTCGCCAATCTGGCGCAGTTCGCTGGCGCGATGGCCCCGTGCAGCCGCATTGAGCGCGTCGCCAAGCTGGGGGGCTTCCACGCCAAAGCGTGCCATGTTATCGCGGCGCAGATGAAGCTGATAGCCGGGCACGTCTTGCGCTTCAGCGCGCTGCACGCCGGTCAGCGCATCTTGCTCGCGGAGCGCCTGCAGCGCCTCTTCGATTACGGGCGGGTCGGGGCGTTGCTCATCGGCCACCAGATCGATGGTAAGTTCAGCGCCTTCGGACACGAGAAGCGCCTCCAGTTGCGTCTGGGCTGTGCTCAGTTCCACGGTCATGTCGCTGGGCCAGTCGGTATCGCTAAGCTGGGCAAGGGCATCCTGAGCATCGGTGTCGTTGTTGAGCAGAATGGTGAGGTCGCCTTCGTAGGGCGGACGCGGGTCCAGTTCCAGACGGGCGGTGCTCCGTTCGCCCAGGTCGGCCAGCACGTGGCGGGTACCGGGCAGCGCCTGGGCAGCCTGCTCCACCGCAGCAGCGCGCTCGCTTACCAGCGGCAGGTCGGCCCCCGAGGGCAGCGTGATGTGCGCCTCCACACGTCCCTGATCGGCGGCGGGCACCACCTCGCGCGGCAGCAGCAGAGCCAGCGCGCCCGCGACCCCGCACGTCACCAGCGCGCCCATCAGTACGGTCTTGGGATGCGCCAGGCACCACTGCAATCCGCGTTCGTATCCGCCCAGCACCGACTGCATACGGAGCCCAAGCCCGGCAGCCTCTCCTGACCGCTCTCGGCTCATGATAACGGGCACCACCGCCAGCGCCACCAGCAGCGAGGCAAGCAGCGCCACCACCACCGCCAGCGACTGATCGCGGAAGAGGCGTCCGGCCAGCCCCTCGACCAGCGTAATGGGCAGAAAGACGGCGATGGTGGTGAGGGTACTTGCGGCAATGGCCCCGGCCACCTCGGCGGTGCCGTTGATGGCGGCCTCGTAGGCGCTCTGCCCCGCCTCCCGCAGCCGCGCAATGTTTTCGACGACGATAATCGCGTTGTCCACAAGCAGCCCTACGCCCAGCGCCAACCCACTCAACGCAATCAGGTTAAAGGAAATGCCCAGGAGTTCAAATCCGATGAGCGTAAGGCCGAGCGAGAGCGGGACAGCAATGGCAATGGCCGCCACCACACGCCGCCGACGCAGAAAACCAAAGAGCACGAGAATGGCCAGCAGTCCGCCCACAAGCACCGCCTGCGTCACCCCACCGATGGCCTCTTCGATGAACACACTTTCGTCGACCACCACATCCAGATCGATGCCCGAGAGTTCGGTTTCGAGCGGGGCGAGTGCCTCGCGCACGGATTCGGCGGTGCGCACGGTGTTGGCATCGGGGGTGCGCTCAACCAGGAGCAAGAGGGATTCGCGGCCATCGAGCCGGACCAGCCCGCGCCGCTCCTCGACCGAGGGCTGTACCTCTGCCACGTCGCGCACATGGATGGGCACGGGCCCAACGCGGGTAACGACCGCTTCCGCGATGTCGCGATGCGACTCGAACTCACCGCTGACTTCCACAGCGTAGCGAAACGGTCCACGCCGAATCTGTCCGCCCGAAAGTGCGGCGTTCGACTGCTCCAGCGCACGGCCTACATCGCCCACGCTCAGTCCGTAGCGCGCCATGCGGTCAGGATCGAGCCGAACGTCGACTTGCCGCTCATGGCCGCCGGTTACGCGCACACGGGCCACGCCCTGGAGTTGCTCCAACCGACGCGCCACCACTTCGCTTCCGATCTGACGCAGCTGCGAGAGGTCTTGCCAACCGATTCGGTCGTCGTCGGATGCGGTCTGCGTACGCATCGAATCGGCCACGGCGCCGCGCAGGGCCAGCATCATAACGGGGCGTTCGCTCGGGTCCACGCGCAGCACCACCGGGCGCTCGGCTTCGTCGGGCAGCGCATCGCCCAGACGGTCGATCTGCTCGCGCACCTCCAAGAGCGCCAGGTCCAGGTTCGCATTCCACCCAAAGCGCAGTTCCACAAGACTGCCCCCGAGTTGGCTGCGCCCCGTTACGCGCTCCAATCCTTGCGTGCCAGACACCGCGCCCTCAATGCGCTCCGTCACGCTCCGCTCCACACGGTCGGGCGGCACGTCGGGGTAGGGCGTCCACACCGTAAGCGCCGGATAGCCCAGATCCGGCAGCAGCGCCACCGGCAGCCGCACCAGCGCGGTCGTGGCCAGCACTGCCACAAGCACACAGGCCGCCGCCACGCCTACGGGACGGTTCACACATCCGCGAATAAACGCTTTCATGGGGTCAGTCGAAAATTATGGGATGCGAAGGATGATTCTTTATGATGAGCGGAGACCTCGGAGAAGAGGGAGGCCGCGTATCCCCTAATTATTGGGCGGATGCGCAGGGCTTACGGCATGGCTACCGGTTGGGGATCGCCCGCCTCGACGGGCGCATCGTGAGCGAGTGCAAAGTGACCATCGACCGCCACAATGTCGCCTTCTTGCAGTCCGTCGGTAATCTCCACAAAATCGCCCGAGCGCGTGCCCACCTCCACGTAGGTCCACTGCGCGCGGTCATTGCGCACCACAAACACAAGGTCGCGCCCCTGGCGCACGAGCACCGCATCGGTCGGCACCACAATGCGATCGGGCAGGCGATGGGTTTCGAGACGCACCGTGGCGTAGAGTCCCGAAATCAGTTCCTCATCGGGGTTGGGGATTGCAACTGCGACGCGCCCGGTGCCCCGATCATCATCGACTTGCGGATTGATGGCATGCACGGTGCCTTCAACCATGCCGTTTGGCGCTTCGTCGACTTCGTCGTTTCGGGCACGAGCGGGCACATGCACCTGTGCGGTTGCACCCTCGCGGATGCGCACGAGGTCTTCTTCGAGCACGTTCACGGTCACCTTCATGCGGCGGTCGTCAAGCACGTGGGCCACGGACTCGCCAGCTGCAATGCGCTGTCCCTCTTCCGTCTCCAGATTGGCGATGCGCCCGGCAAAGGGGGCCGTCACGCGGGTGCGCTCCAGATTCAGCCGCGCTCGCTCTACCCGCTGCTCGGCCTGGGTGAGCCCGTATGTGGCGGCCTGCACCGCACTCCGATCAAGCCCGGCACGCATCTGCGCCAGTTCAAGCTCCCGACGCACGGCCTGTACCTCGTTGCGCGTAGCCTCGCCTTGGTCAAAAGCGGCCTCTACCTCAGCGAGCGCGGCCCGCAAGTCCGCCACCTGACTCGTATCGGCCACCTGCTGAATGTTGGCGTCGCGCGTGTTGACGGCGTACTCGGCTCGCGCTTCGAGCAACTCCGCCTCGGCCTCGGCCAGTTCAATGCGCTCCTCGCGGTCGTCAATGCGGGCCAGCAGCGCGCCCGTCTGCACGTAATCGCCCTCCTCGATAGCGCGCTCGCGCACCACCCCGCCCCGCTCTGCACTCACCGTAGCCTGCCGCCAGGGACGCAGCCGCCCCGTGGCATCGGTACGCACCGGAAAATCCATGCGCTCTACCTGTACGACGTCAATCTGGGCGACCGAGTCGCTCACGTCTTCGGTTTCGGGGCGCTCATCGTCGCCCTGGGCCTGCCCCGTAAGGCGGGGCCAGAAGCCGTATAGAATGAGCCCGCCTACGGCGAGCACGAGTACACCAGCCGCCACGTGCCAGGCGCGCAGCGAACGAGAAGATGAAGAAGCAGACATTGGGCGTATGGGGGCATCCGACATGATCGAAATGAAAATACACCCCACAAGCTACGTAGCCCGTGTCATGAATTGCAAGTAGAGCGCTATGAATGCGCTGCCCCGCTACTGCGCATCACGATACGACAATATTTGCCTTTTGGGCTGTTCCACTCTATTCTACAACCCGTGCAGTTCCTCACTCATCATCACAATACAGACTTGCACATATAAAGCTATGATCATATCACCGCACAACATGCAGTGGCTCGTTACAGGCAT
>NZ_JAWOAR010000225.1:0-7853 GCF_046498435.1 Longimonas sp.
TTCGTAGTCAATCTCCGAGATCTGGGGGCGCCCCATCATCTCAATGTCGTCGCGCTCGTTCAAGGCCTCCTCGAACGCGTCTTGCGTAACCTGCTCGGCGATGCGCATGCTAAGAGCAGGGCCGTGCATCTTCTTGACCATCTGCGCAGGCACCTTGCCCTTGCGAAAGCCTTTGATATTCATCTGCGAGCGCTGCTCGCGCACCGCATTCCGGACGCGGTCTTTCAGGTCGTCGGCAGAGGCGGTCACCTCCAGCTCATATTCGACGGGCGATACCTCGGTGAGTGTCGTTTCCATAAATGGCAGATGCCTGGTTAATCAAGACGATGTCTCCCCGCACAAGTCGGCTCACGCAATTAACACGAGCGATAGCGTGATGCGGCGGTGACGTAATGGCAAGAGGTAGAAATGCGCAGTCCGGTGAAAAGATCGATAGTTGCAAGGCGTGGGGCCGCAAATCTCACAAAACCCCCGTGAAAACTATACTCACCCTGTGCAGCGGCAATTCAGGGGGACAGCTCAGGCATCCGAAGCGCTACACCGATGGCGAAAGGTAGTCGGCCACCAGTGTGTGTATGATGCCCAGCACCATGCTAATGGCGAAGCCACAGGCGGCGCTGATGGCAATGCACAGCATGAGATCGACCAGGAGCGATCCTGTGGTGTGGATGATGCGAGGGTGGGCAATGAACAGCGCTGCGCCCGCTGCTGCACTGACAGGCACCACCCGCCGGTGGTGTTGATGCAGCCGATCGTGACGTTGCGAGAGCCCGTGCACACGGTCGGACATGGGGCCGACCCACACGTTGGGGGTATCGCCGGTGCGCCAGGCTTCTGCAAAGCGCCCGCCCTTGCGCCGATGGACCCGGCGGCGCGTTCGGGAATCGGCAGGCGACCCGTTGCGCTTGGAGCGCCGCTTCGTCCGTCCGTTGCGGGTGGAGCCGTTGCGGGAGGAGGAGGAAGCTGAGCGGCGTGGGCGGCGCGAGCCACGCTCCGTTCGGCGCTGCGCATCGTAGCGACGTCGGCGCTCAGGATCGCTCAGCACGTCGAAGGCTGCCCGCACACGCACAAACTCATCGGCGGCAGCGTCTTCCTCGCCCGCAGCGGCCCGGTCGGGGTGGCACTTCAGCGCACGCTCGCGAAACGCCTGCTTGATAGCGGGCAAGTCGGCATCGCGCGGCACGCCCAACACGCGGTACGGATCCTCAGGAGGTGGGGCAAATCGGGGCAAACGATGGGGCATGGGGCGAGTGGGACGCCTGATGCGGGAAGGACCGAGTGCAGGGGCTGCGATGATAAGAGGGAGGAGGCACCATGCATCGCTTCCCCACAGAATCTTAACGGAGCCTGCCTGCTACAGATCCACGCCTGCCGGTGTGCTTGGGGCCGACTCGTTGGCCTCCATGAATCCCACAACGTACTTGCCGAGCATGTCGAACTCCAGATTTACGGGGCCCCCCTCAATCCAGGCATCCGACACAATGGTGTGTTCGTATGTGTGCGGAATGATGGCCACGGTGAGTGTGCCTGTGCCGATGCGCGCTACCGTGAGGCTGATGCCGTCGATGGTGATGGAGCCCACCGGAATTAGGTAGCGCTGGTACTGCTCCGGAAACGACACGGTGTAGAGCCAGTCGGTGCCCTCGCGTTCGACCTGCTCGATGGTGCCGGTGGCATCGACATGGCCCTGCACGAAGTGCCCGTCGAGGCGCCCCCCGGCTTGCAGCGGACGCTCCAGGTTCACCGGGTCGCCCACCGACAGGGTGCTGAACGTGGTTTTGCGCAGTGTCTCCTCAATCGAGTCTACCGCGAAGGTGTCATCGTGAGCAGCCACAACCGTCTGGCAGGCGCCGTTCACAGAGATGCTCTCGTCTACGGTAAGATCGGGAGCAAACGTGCTGGCAATGGTGAAGCGGAGCCCGCCGCCCAGGTCGTCGATCTGTTCGATGCGGCCTACGTCTTTGATGATACCGGTAAACATGGGGCATTCAGGGGGATGCAGAGAAAAGTGGATTGAATAATACGCGTATCGGCATTGAGAGATCAGCGGCGATTCAACGATGGTGTGATCCTCGCATCGGGCCGGGCCTTGGTTGTACCAAATCCCGTTGCAGTATTGCGACATCGTTTCTCTGCCGAGCACCGGATGTACTTCGTCAGTCGGCCTTTGGCCTCGTGTGAGGACGAATGGATAGACGGATGGATGGATAGACGGATGGATGGATAGACGGATGGATGGATAGATGCTTTTCCGTCCACCCGTTCACGTTTCCATCTCTTCATCCCCAACGGAGCATGCGGAGTTGGTATTACACGTCTTCCATGCACCTTCGGAACAGAACTCGTGTTGTAAATGAGCAATATTTTTGCGATGCTATGGGAACGAGATACCGCAATGGTCTCCCTGATGGACATCCGGGTGGAAGCGGTTACGTGCTCGGCGTGTATGGCGTGCCGTTTTCCGGTAGGATCCACACACGCATCGTTGTGCCCCAGAGCGCCAGCGTGGCGGTCTGCGTGGCTGCACTGTAAACGGCAGCGTGTGCGTTGCATGGGCTTTGCGGGGCGAGCGCTGTCGGTTTTTCGCTGTCAACCACTTATTAAACGTATGCCCATCTTATGACTGACCCTGTACCCGACTCCAACACGTCGCTCGCAGAGGCGCTGTACGACGCGCTTCAGGTTGCGGATGCCGAGGCCTGGGCCAAGGCCCGCACCGTGGCGACGGATGCGGTGGACTGGGATGCGCTGCACCAGGCTGTTGATCGCGACATTGATGAGGCGGCGCGTGTGCTTACTGCGGGCCCCACCGGGGCACTGCTCGTCGCAGCGGCAGCGGCAGACGCGGCGGCGGCGTGCCGGGCGGTCCTCCATAAGGAACTGGCCGTTGAAGAAGAGGATCTGCACGCTGCGTTGCGCAAGGCGGTTGATGCCCAAGCCGCCGCTGCCGCCCGGGTACTGCTTCAACATGGAGCGGACCCCAACACCCGGATCGACGACGAACAAGTACTGCTACACATCGCTGCAACGGCGGGGGCTGAGGCGGTGGTCGATGCCCTGCTTGACGGCGATGCCTATCTGCACCAGCGCGATGCCGACGAGTATACGCCGCTCCACTGCGCTGTGATGTCCGATTCCGGAGCAGTTGTGCGCCGCCTGCTGGACGCGGGGGCTGATCCTAAAATGCGTACGGCCGAGAGCCAGTCGGCGCTTCACCTGGCTGTGGTGCACGACGCATCCGACGCAATTCAGGTGCTCCTCGAAGAAGGAGAGGCTCCAAACCGCAAAGATGACGCCGGGTTTACGCCGCTGCACCGCGCCGTTGAGAACGCCTCGCAGGCGGCCCTGCGCATGTTGCTTAAGCATGGCGCCGACCCGCATCGACGCGACGAGACGGGGCGTACGCCGTTGCATCTGGCCGTTGAAGAGGAAAACCTCGACGCGCTCAACAATCTGCTGGAGCATGGCGTTGACCTTGCCACGACCGACGACCACGGGCGTCCGCCGCTGCATCGTGCGGTAGAGATGAACGCAACCGCCATGGTGGAGCGACTTCTCGACGAGGGCGTCGATGCCTATCAACGCGATGAGGAGGGCGATGCGCCGCTGCATCGTGCCGCCCGCGCCAATGCTGCTGATGGGGCGGCGCTGCTCATGGAGCGGGGCGTCGACCCGCACCGGCGCGGTGCAAATGGGCGCACACCGCTGCACCTGGCTGCTATGACAGGCGCAGTAGAAACTGCGCAGGTGCTGCTTGATCAGGAAGCCGACCCGCATACGACCGACGATGACGAACTGATGCCGCTCCACCTGGCGGTGGATGCCGACCAGGCCGGGGTGGTGAAGGCCCTGCTCGATGCCGGCGCCAACCCGCACCGGCGCGACCTTCAGGGGCGCACGGCCTTGCATCGAGCTGTTGATTCGGAAGCTACGGCGGTCATCCCGGTGCTCATACAAGGCGAGGCCGACACCGAAACCGCCGACCGCAATGGCTACCTGCCCGCTCAAAAGGCGGCCTACCGCAACGACACCGACACGTTGACGGCACTGCTCGAAAATGGCGTAGACCCGAATACCGCCGATGGCGAAGGACGTACGCCTGCCCACGCCGCTGCGCAGTCGGATGCTGCCGAGGCCATGCAGGTGCTGCTGGAGCACGGAGCCACCCTCACACGCTTGAGCAACGCCGGGTACGCCCCCCTGCATGTGGCCGCGAACCAAAACTCGACGGAGGTGCTGAACGTGCTCCTGGAGCACGGGCTCGACCCAAGCCCCGTCAACGAGAAAGGGCGTACGCCCCTGCACACCGCTGCGCAGTCCAATGCCGTCGGAGCACTCACTATTCTTCTAAAGCACGACGCCAACCCCGGAGCCGTCGATGCGCAGGGGTGGCGCCCGCTACACGTAGCTGCCGGAGCCGATGCGGTGGATGCGCTCCGCATGCTACTGGAGACCGACACCCCGCCTCAAGCCGAACACGAAAACGACTTTACGCCGCTCCATGTGGCATCCTCAAAAAACGCGACCGAAGCGATCCAGGTATTGCTGGAAGCCGGGAGCGATCCCAATACCGAGGGCCATGTGTCTGGCCAAACGCCCCTGCACGCCGCAGCAAGCGCAGATGCCGCCGAGGCCGTTGCCGCACTCGTAGCAGCCGATGCAAATCCCAATGCGACCGACACCGAAGGGGAAACCCCGCTCTACAAGGCAGCCGAGGAAGACGCCGCAGCGGCAATCGAAGACCTGCTCGCCGCAGACCCCGACTTGGAGGCGGCCGAGCCGCAGTATGGACGTACGCCGCTGCATGTGGCTGTGTGGAACAATGCAGCCGCTGCCCTGGCGCAACTGCTTGAGGCCGGCGCCAATCCCGATGCACCTGACACCGCTTTTGAGCGCACGGCGCTGCACATGGCCGCCAGTCTGGATGCCGACACACTCATCCACACCCTGCTCGATCACGGAGCCCATGCCGAGGCCACCGATACGCATGGCCAAACCGCCCTCCACATCGCCGTTGATAACGAAGCCCAAAACGCCCTCGTGCGGCTTCTGAAGGCAGGAGCCAATCCCGACGCAACCGACAACGAAGGCCGTACGCCCCTTCACCGGGCCGCTCGTCATAATTTAGGGGAAGCCGTGGCAGCGCTGCTCGACCACGCGGCCAGCCTCAACCCCCACAACGAAGAGGGCTACACGCCGCTCCACGTGGCTGCGGGTGCAAATACCGCCGAGGCTGCCGAACTTCTTCTTGACGGCGGGGCCGACCCCGATGCCGATAGCGGCTCGCTTGGGCGCACGCCGCTTTACGTAGCCATCTGGAACGATGCCCAAGAGGTAGCCACGCTCTTGCTCGACCATGGCGCCGACCCAAACCGCCCCGACGACTCGTTCGAGCGGACTCCGCTGCACATCGTAGCACGCAACAACGCCACCGAGCTCGTTGAACTGCTCGTAGAGCATGGGGCCGATCCCAACCAGGGCGATGATGCCGACGCAACTCCCTTGCACAGCGCCGCCAGCGACCATGCGATCGACGCGGTCGAGCTGCTGCTGAAGGCCGGTGCCAATGCCAACGCAGCCGACTTTGAACAGCGCACGCCCCTGCATGCCGCCGCCAGCAGCAACGATTCCGAGATCCTGCATCTGTTGCTGGAGGCCGGAGCCGATGTACATGCTACCGACGACGAGGAGCAGACGCCGCTGCACGTAGCCGCGTGGTATGACGCCGATGCTGCCGCCCGCGTGCTGCTGGAAGCCGGAGCTAAGCTCGAAGTGCTCGATGCTACGTTTGGTCGCACGCCGCTGCACAGTGCGGTGTGGAGCGGAGCTATCGACACAATCACGGTGCTTTTGGAGGCCGATGCCGACGTGCACGCTACTGATACGTCGGGGCGCACTCCGCTGCATGTAGCAGCTGAAGACAACGCCGAAGATGCCATCCGGCTGCTTCTGAAGCACGGGGCCGACCCGAACGGCCGCACCCAAGCTGGCGAAACACCGCTCGATCTCGTGAGCGATACCTCGTCGAAAGCCGCACGCCGCCTGAAACGGGCGCGCTGATATATCTATCAGAACAGGAACCGCATGTGTATTACGCAAGATCCGTCTCAACGCGGAGTACCACACCCTCATTGGCGCGCAATGACAGATCTCTTCCAACAGGCGCATCGGCTGTATCCATCCGGGTAGAGAGCCGGCGCCGTGCAGGCTGCGGGAGCTCGACCGCCTGCATGCGACTGCTGAAGTTCAGCGCGACGAAAAAGCGATCGGCTTCGCCCGTGCGTTCATAAAGAAGCACCTCGTTGGGGGCGTCGAGCGTGCGGCACGAGCCCCGGCGCAGTGCACAGTGCTCGGCCCGAAGGTGCAGCACCCGCCGCACAAACTGAAGCATAGAGGCATCGTCCTCGCGCTGCAACGCCACGTTTTGCGTGCGTGCGGATGTGCCTACTGGTAGCCACGGCTCAACATCAGACGGGCAGAACCCGGCGTGTTCGCTCGTGTCCCAGCGCATGGGCGTGCGCTCCGGATCCCGCCCCAGTCCCAGTCCGGGCGAGAGTAGCTCCCACGGATCCTGAACCTGCTCGGGAGGAATCTCGACGTTTTGCATCCCCAGTTCGTCGCCGTAGTAGAGCGTGGGTGTACCGCGCACCGTGAGCAAGAACAGGTAGCCACACCGCGCCTGCTCGCGCCCGGCCCGCGTGGCAAAGCGCGGCTGGTCGTGGTTGCTCAACACCCAGTTGGGCCACCCGTGCTCGGGACACCTGGCTTCGTATTCGTCGACGAGCGCCTCCACGTTATCGGCTGACCACGGCGAAAAGACCAGCCGGAAGTTGAATGGCAGGTGGAACTCGGGGGCCTCGGGCGTGCCGTAATGCTCGACCAGCTCCGGAATCTCCAGATTCATCTCGCCCACGAGCACGCGGTCGTCATACTCATCGGCCACCGCCCGAATCCACCGGTTAAACCGATGCGCATCGGGCGTATTCTTGGTGCGTGTTTCGTGCACCCGAAACGACGGATCCATGTCGGGTGTCCAGTCGGGGTTGACCGGGTTGTCGCGGAAGTCGGGGTCCTTCATCACGCGGTAGGCCACATCCACCCGAAAGCCATCCACGCCGCGGTCGAACCAGAAGCGCAGCACATCGCACATGGCTTCGCGCACTTCCGGGTTGCGCCAGTTCAGGTCGGGCTGCTTCTTCAGAAACGTGTGCAGGTAGTACTGCTCGGTGGCCTCATCCCATGCCCAGGCCGACTCGCCGTCGAAGCGGCTAAGCCAGTTGGTAGGCGGCTCGCCATCGGGGCCCGGGTCCTTCCAGTAGTACCAGTCGCGCTTCGGATTGTCGCGGCTGCTCTTCGACTCCTGAAACCACGGATGCTCATCGGAGGTGTGGTTCGGCACAAAGTCCATGAGCACCTTCAGGCCGAGCGCGTGCGCCCGAGCAATGAGCGCATCCATATCGGCGAGCGAGCCAAACATCGGGTCGATATCGCAATGATCCGACACGTCATAGCCGAAATCGGCCATGGGCGAAGGATAGACCGGCGACATCCAGAGCGCATCCACTCCCAGCCACGTCAGGTAGTCGAGCCGCTCTGTGATGCCGGGCAAATCGCCAATGCCATCGCCATTCGCATCCTGGAAGCTGCGCGGATAGATGTGATAGATCGCAGCGTCTTTCCACCAATCGCTCATGCCAGCGTCGTTTGTTTACAGGGGCATACGAAAGCATACTGTGTTATCTGTGTTATGCAAAGGAGGCATCGAACGCCGATGCAAAGCCGCACGCTGCACGACGAACTGGTCTCCGACCCGGCACGCATGGAGCGTCTACGCCGCGCTGCTCGCGACTTTG
>NZ_JAWOAR010000245.1:0-11379 GCF_046498435.1 Longimonas sp.
GTACAAAAGATTCTGGACGACTATTACCGCGATCGTACGTTTGGCGGGGGATACAGCAATGGCACCCCGGCTGCCGACGAGGCCCCAACCGAACCCGAGGAGGAGTATGCTCCGGTACAGCCCTCCAGCCTCGATGACTATGCCGATGATGAATCCTTCGATGATGAAGCCGTCGATGACGACTCCTTCGATGACGAATTCGATGACGAGGACCTCAACGAAGCCGATTCGCCGGCGTAGTTGATTCCTGCCCCTTAACAGTCGTTCTGCGGGCGTTCTACGCGAATGAAGCGCATTGCTGCGCATTCCGCTGTTTCTACGTTGCTGCTACTCTGGACTAATCTTCTACTTTCATGGCCACCCATCCCTCTTTGGATGAATTGACGCCTCGGCAGATTGTCGAGGAACTCGATCAGTACATCATTGGGCAAGACGATGCGAAGAAGAACGTAGCCATTGCGCTGCGGAATCGCTGGCGTCGTCGCAACGCGCCCGAAGATATGCGCGACGAGATCATGCCCAACAACATTATCATGATTGGGCCCACTGGTGTAGGCAAGACCGAAATTGCCCGTCGCCTGGCCCGGCTTGCCCGTGCGCCGTTCATCAAAGTCGAAGCCTCCAAGTTTACCGAGGTCGGCTACGTGGGGCGCGATGTGGAAAGTATGATTCGCGACCTGGCCGACATTGCGGTGAATCTGGTGCAAGAAGAGCACAAGGAAGCCGTACAAGAACGAGCGCGCGAACAGGCCGAGCAGCGCATCCTCGACATCCTTATTCCACCAGCCGACAAGGGCACAAGTCGCTCTTCTTCCAGCACCACCGAGGTGAACGGGCCAGGGTTTGTGCTCCAGCGTAGCGATGAAGAGGACAGCGACGCCCCTGCCCCCACCGATGAGGAAAACCTGCGCCAGCGCACGCGCAAGAAGTTTCGCGAGAAGCTGGCTAACGGCGAACTCGACGATCGCGAGATCGAAATTGAAGTGTCGAGCGATTCATCGTCGCCCATGATGCAGGTCTTCGGTCCTATGGGCATGGAGGAGATGGGCGTCAACCTGCAAGAGATGTTCGGCAACCTCGGCGGCAACAACCGCAAGAAGAAGCGTGTCACGGTTGACGAAGCCCGCGAGATTCTGACGCAAGAAGAGGCGCAGAAGCTCATCGATATGGACCAGGTCAAGGAGGATGCGCTGAAGCGCGTCCAGGAAACGGGTATGGTCTTTATCGACGAGATCGATAAGGTGGCCTCCGATAGCAGTGCACGCAATCAGGGTGGCGGTGCGGGCCAAGGCGTGTCGCGCCAGGGCGTGCAGCGCGACCTGCTTCCTATTGTGGAAGGGTCGAACGTGCAGACGAAGCACGGCATGGTCAAGACCGACCACATTCTGTTTGTGGCCAGCGGGGCGTTCCACGTCTCTAAGCCAAGCGACCTCATCCCTGAGCTACAAGGTCGCTTCCCGATTCGTGTGGAGCTGAATAACCTCGACGAAGACGACTTCTACCGCATCCTGAAAGAGCCTAAAAATGCACTGTTGAAGCAGTACCGGGCGCTCTTGCAGTCGGAAAACGTCAAGATTACGTTTGAAGACGAGGGCGTGAAAGAGATCGCTCGTGTGGCTGCGCAGGTCAATGCTGAAGTCGAGAACATTGGCGCGCGTCGCCTGCACACGATTCTTACCACGCTGTTGGAGGACATTCTCTACGATGTGCCCGACAAGATTCAGGACACCGAGCTTGTCATTGACGCCGAAATGGTGAAAGACCGGCTCAGCTCCATTGCCACCGACCGCGACCTGAGTCAGTACATTCTGTAAGCTGGTGCGGCGCGTAGTGCGACACCTGTATCCGGGCTCCACAAAAAAACGGCCCGTCTCCATTCCGGAGGCGGGCCGTTGGTTTGGTTGTCGGGCCAGAACGTCAGCGCATGACGAAAACAGCCCTACGAAATCGACTGGAAGCTCGACGGTACGCCTGGGGCGCCTGAAGTGCTCACGTCGGGAGCTGAGGGCGCATCGGCAGGTACATCGTTGCCCGTGCAGTACGCCTCGAAGGCCGTCTTCAAATCGTTTGCAATTGCGTTGGCACTGCGCCCTTCGATATGCTTGCGCTCAATCACATACACAGGCTGGCCGTTCTTGAAAAGCGCCATAAACGGCGACGACGGCGGAATGCCAGGCAGATATTCACGGGCCCGTTCAGTGGCCTCCAGGTCTTGTCCGGCAAAGACCGTAATGTATTCATCGGGTTGCACATCGAGCTGGGTGGCCATTGAAACAGCCGGGCGGGCGTTGCCGGCCGCGCACCCGCATACCGAGTTGATAACGAGCAGCAGGGTGCCACTCTCGGCTTCTTCGAATGCCGTATCAACAGCATCGGCATCGGTACACTCCGTAACACCCAGGCGCGTCAGTTCGGCGCGCATCGGTTTGACCATGGCTTCAGGGTAAGGCATAACAGCGGGTAAGTTGGTGTAACACAGCGACGGTTGCTTTTCATGAACCTTGTGGAGAAGTGCGTGATCCATGTGCCACAACGTTTGGCTATATCGTGCGTATGCTGTTACCTACACGCTGTTTGGCTCGGCTATACCACCGCGCCGACATGCTCTTGCCTCGCCCCAACCATGCTATGATTGACCAGGAAACCTTGTGGCATCACTACCATATTGGGCCTGCTGCAGTCTTCTCCGCAGCCTTGCTTGTGGGTACGTTGGTTTTATTTGTGGGGGGATGCGGAAGCTCAGCCTCCACCACGCAATCGGACGCTACCACGCAGCAGCACACGGCATCCGAAGACCTGGTAGCACGTTGGGAGACCGAGGCCGCCCGCTGGGAAGGGGTGCCGCACCAGTGGGGGGGAACTACGCGGCGTGGCATTGACTGCTCGGCCTTGGTACAGACGCTCTACCGCGACGTAGCCAATGTGCGCCTGCCTCGCACCACCCGGGCTCAAGTGCGCACCGGAGCGCGCGTGCGTCAGCAGGACCTGCAGCCGGGCGACCTTGTGTTCTTTCACCTCGACAAGTCGCGGCACGTAGGCGTTTATCTGGAAGACGGACAGTTTGTGCATGCCTCCTCAAGCCAGGGCGTAGCGATATCGGATCTTAGCGAATCGTACTGGGCCGAGCGCTACTGGACCGCCCGCCGTATTTCTGCTGCCCAGCCCGGTCAGGCCAACTCCGGCGCACCAACCAATGCTTCAGGCTCGGCCTCCTCCCGCAGCGGATGGTAAGCGCGCCTGACTATGCTCATTCTCCTCATTTACGCTCGCTTTTACCCTGCTTCATGGTTCTTAACGACACCCAGATTGCCGACCGCGCCACCGTCCACGACATGATCGAGCCGTTCGTCGACCACCAGGTGCGCGATGACGTGGTCAGTTACGGCCTCAGTTCGTTCGGATACGACATGCGCGTGGCTAACGCATTTCGCGTCTTCACGCCCAACATGTTCAACAGCGTCGTCGATCCGAAAGATCTTGACGACCGCGCACTGGTCGAAACCACGACCGATGACCACATCCTCATTCCACCCAACTCGTACGTGCTGGCACGCTCAGTTGAGTACTTTAAGATGCCCCGCGATGTGCTGGGGGTCGTACTTGGCAAGTCGACCTATGCGCGCTCGGGGATCATTGTAAATGTAACCCCCCTGGAGCCCGGGTGGGAAGGCCACGTGACGATTGAAATTGGCAATGGGACGCCACTTCCTGCCAAGGTATATGCTAACGAAGGCATCGCCCAGGTCGTGTTTATGCATGGCGAGGCGCCCAACATCTCTTACGCCGACAAGAAAGGCAAGTATCAGCATCAAACAGGCATTACGCTGCCGAGGCTGTAGTGCTTTGTCAATCCTCATTTTGATGGTTGTTCTGGCATCAGCCCCCACGAAGCCTGTCATGGTGAGCGCAGCCGAACCATCTCCTTGGTGTGTAGCAGGAACTTTTCGGGACAGCACAGCACGCGTATCCATCTGGTTTAGCCCAAACATTCAGGTGTGACAGAGCAGTAGGCTGCTCAGGAGCATGGGGGCGCATTTGGGGGAAGCCGAAAGCGCTGCAGACGGGCCAGCATCCGTAGTCACAAGAAAGGAGGTGTCCATTCCAAAGAACGGATCTTGGCTTCACTACGCTGTGCCTCTCCCAGCATGCATCACAGCCGCACAAGCTCTACACGGCGGTTATTCTGACGGCCCTCCTCGGTGTCGTTGTCGGTCATAGGCTCGTTTTCGCCCATACCCACAGCTTCAAGCCGATCGGTGTCGATTCCATGCTCGCTCATCAGGTAGGTCATAACCGAATTGGCACGCCGGTCGCTGAGCGCTCTGTTCATCTCAGGATCCCCAACATTGTCGGTGTGGCCCTCAATCCGGATGCGCAGATCCGGGTTTTCCGCCAGCATGCGTCCAATCTCGGTGAGTGTCCCCGTAGATTCTGGGCGGATGGTATCGCTTCCCGTGTCGAAATATATACCCTGGGTGGACACGCGTCCGTCAGCCATCAGGCGGTCGTAGAGCTGCTTTCCCCCGGCTGCTACGCGAATGTTGGAAATGTAGGCCGGGGCATCGCTTCTGCCACCAATGACAATCTCGATGAAGTCGTTGCGTTCGATCTGTAGCACAGGCATATTGGCGACACGTTGCTCATTAACGTACACCGTGCCGTACGTATCATCTACAGCAATACGGATGGGCGTGATCTCATCGCGATACGCTGTCACGCTGCGGAGACTCTCATTCGGCCCGCCAACTCCTGATTCGGAGCGTCCAAGCACGAAGTAAGATTGCCCGTGCCGACTAAAACTACGCGGCTGGGATATAGACGCCATAAAGACGCCGATTTGCATCCCAAGTCGACGTGCCGAAATATACGCATCAAACTCGATCGTGAAGCGCTCCGGGAGCGTCTCGCTCAGTGGGATACGGATGTGACTTTCAAGATTGGTGGATTCGAGCAGCGTGCGGCCTTCCCACTCAACGAGTTGCATCATACCGCCCAGAAACTCCAACTGCTGTGGGAAGCGCCCAATCGTTTCGTTCTCGAAGTTTGTGGCGAAGAGAACGCGGTTGCCAGGCACAAAGTCATAGTTTGCCCAGGTGCCCTCGCCAGGGCGTGCTGGAGAGGACTCGGCAACCTCGGTCTCTACCCCCGCCGCTTCAACAGCCGCTGCGGCCTCGCCAGGCTCATCGCCATCGCGCACCTCAACGACCTCTCCTTCTTCGTCAGTTACGACGACGGGGTCACCGTTTTCTTCAGCCTCGGAAATGCACTCGGGGTCGGTGGCCACGCACACGACAGCGTCTTCCATCTCGTCGAGAATGGAGTTCACCGCTCGTGAGGTCACATCTTCGGCCCGGCGTTCCACCTCGCGCTCAGCACGATCACGCATACGGTCCAGGATTTGGGCATCAGCACCCTCTGCGCACAGGCTGACAATAACGAGGAGTAATACGGTATAGCATATTGAACGATACCACATAATACACGGGGGGACTTAATAATAAGTAAAATATGAGGCTCTCTTTGAAAAGCGTATTTTATGAGAAGGGTAGGACACGAAGTACGGATTGTGCTATGGGTTCAGAAGGCGTATTTCTGCACGGTCAACGGCAGGGAGATGTATAGCACAACGTGATGTGACACAGCGCTGCATTCCGGACAGGAATGAGTGGCTGGAATCTTCATCTCATCCCATAACGCCCCGCTCGGCCAGCGAAGTATGCGTTTCTCCGGCTATAATGAGATGATCATGCACGGGGATACCCATGAGCTTGCCTGCCTCCACAAGCTGACGCGTGATGCGAATATCCTGGCGGCTGGGCTCGGGGTTGCCCGACGGGTGGTTGTGCAGACAGATCACCGACGCCGCGTTGTCGAGAATGGCCTGTTCAAAGACCGCACGCGGTTCTACGATACTGGAGGCCAGCCCGCCCTCGCTCACGGTGTAGTCGCCAATGATGATGTTGGCGGTGTTGAGGTGCACCACCTTGAAGATCTCCTTCTTGAGGTCGCGCATGAGCGGGCCGTACACCGCAGCCACGTCGTTGGGGCAGCCCACCTGCACCTGATCGCCCGAGCGTTGCGAGGCCGAGCGGCGCCCGGCCTCAAAGGCCGCCATCAGGCGAGTGGCCTTGGCTGGGCCGATGCCGCGTACGCGCACCAGCTCCTTCAGCGGACGCCGCGACACGTCGAAGAGCGAGCCGAACGTGCGCAAGAGCGTCTGCCCAAGCTGTACTGCCGACACGGGTCCCTCGCTCGTGCGGGTGCCCGAGCCCAGCAGGATCGCGAGGATCTCAGCATCCGACAGCCCGCCGGGGCCGCCCTGCATCAGCTTCTCGCGGGGCTGGTCAGAGGGGTCCCACGCGTGAATCGGAGCCTGATACGCAGCAATGGGCTCTTCAGAGTGATCGTCGCTGGATGTGTCGTCAGAACTGGAGGTATTGCTGGGTGAAGACGTGTTCGGCATAACAACGAGCAGAGGATCAACAGAAACGCAAACAGGACGCTACCATGACACGCGCAGGGCGGCCATCGTAACGTCCTGTGAAGAACGTCCGTCGTATCCGTAAGAAAAACGTCTACTCAGGTACCAGTTCGGTGAGCAGGTGCGCGTTGGTGGGGCTGTTGCGCACATGGCGGATGAGCGCTTGCATGGCCTCGACCGGATGCCGCGAGTTGAGGGCACGGAAGAGCTGATTGTGCTTGCGCAGGCGCACATCGCCCAGGAGGCGCTCTTCGTTGCGAGTGCCGCTCTCGCGCACATTAATCGCCGGGTAGATGCGCTTCTCGGCGAGGCGACGGTCGAGCACGACCTCGGCGTTGCCGGTGCCCTTAAACTCTTCGAAGATCACGTCATCCATGCGGCTGCCCGTTTCGACCAGCGCGGTGGCAATAATGGTGAGCGAGCCGCCTCCTTCGATGTTGCGGGCCGCGCCAAAGATCTTGCGCGGGGTTTTGAGGGCTTCGGCATCCAAACCACCACTAAGCGTGCGCCCGCTGCCATCCACAAACAGGTTGAAGGTGCGGCCCAGACGCGTAAGCGAATCGAGCAGCAAGACCACGTCCTTTCCCTTTTCAACGAGGCGCTTGCAGTACTCCATTGATAGCGTAGCTACGCGCACATGGTTGTCTTCGCCCCGATCGTTTGAGGAGGCGAACACCTCAGCCTGGGTGGAGCGGCGGAAGTCGGTAACCTCCTCCGGGCGCTCGTCAATCAGGAGCGTGACGAGATCGACCTCTTTATGGTTTTGGGTGACGCCCGCAGCAATCTGCTTCAGCAGCACGGTTTTACCTGCACGCGGGGGCGCTACAATGAGTGCACGCTGGCCTTTGCCGAGCGGCGCCACCAGATCCATAATGCGCATCGACACATCTTCAGGACCGGTTACGAGGTTCAGCTTCTCCTCGGGATAGATGATTGCGCCCTTATCGAATGCATCTTTCTGGGCCCACTCTTTGGGCGGCAGCCCCATCACCGTGTCGATCCAACCCACTTGCATGCCGCCTTTGCGTCCTGGTTTGAGCGAGCCCTCAACGAGCACGCCATCGCGCAGGTTGAACTTGCGGATCAGCGGCGGCGGCATAAACGGGTCGTCGTCATCTTTGGGAAGCGCCGGGTGCAGCTCACGCATAAACCCATACTTCTTCTTCCCGATGAGCTCAAGGAGACGCTTAAACTTTTTATCGGACATAAAGGTAGGCGTTGGAATGTTCGGTAAAGATTACAGCGCAGTGGCTGCGTGCTGAATCAGAAAAAGGCAAATCGGGCGTGGCTGTGCAGCGAATGGTATGGCTACGTCATACTTGCACGTAGCATTCGGCTCACATGCGATTCACATTAGACTCACATGCAGTTGCAATGCAAGTGGCATTATAGCACAGAAAGACGCAAGCCTTGTGGGGGCGTAGCCCGTATATCGAAAAGTGGCCCGTTCCAGCTTAACGCGTGCGTTTGGGCCGTTCAGGTTGGGAAGGTTTTGGGGACGCTTCGGGATGTCGAAGGCACATGCACAGTTGGGTGGGGCAGGCGACCGTGCAGGGCACGAGAGCGCAGGCTCGACCCGGATACGCTATGCCCGGCATCAGATCGTTTGTACAGATGCAGCGCACAAGTTCAACCTTCCAGGGCCTTCCCTTGAAGGCTCGGGGACGCTACCCACACCATGTGGGCGTGCTGCGCAAACGCAGTAAACAAAGCGCATGTGTAAGAACCAGGGAGAACTCGGGCCGACAAGGCCTGCCAGTAGCAAACCGCCCGAAACGACCAGTAGATCTTCATTAGCGACGCGTGCGGAAACGACCGTCGCAGCAAGTATAACTGCTTGCAAGAAGATAAGCAACAATACACGCGACGAAACGCAGACCCTGGATTAGGGTTTCCAACGAAGCGGGTCGCACGCAAACTCCACAGGTTCTTTTTGCAGACACCGTGCGCTCTCTAAGATCCTGCTGCGTGCCAAACAACGCCTTCCACCAGGCATTCGACGGATACCTGTGGGCGGTGCCCTGCGGGTATCTCTTCGCGCCACGCTCCTTACTCATTACGGCTCCTGCTTTCCTTGACTGCCACCGACCTTCATCGACACGTTGCTGGGCCGCCCGATGCGCCCGATGTGCTGCTCTTGCACGGCTGGGGCAGTTCCATTGCGCACATGCAGCCTTTGGCCGAGCGCCTGACCGACCGGTACCGCACGCACTGCCTTGACTTGCCCGGCCACGGCCACTCCCCTGCCCCGCCCGAGCCATGGGGCATCCCCGAACATGCCGCCCTCGTGGCTGACTACATCGAGACGGAAGCTACGGCGCCGCTACCCATCATTGGACACTCGAATGGCGGACGCATCGCGCTCTACATGGCCAGTCATGCTTCCTATGCCGATCTTGTCAATCAACTGATTCTGCTGGCACCCTCGGGCATCGAGCCGGAGCGGGCGCTTTCAACGCGGCTCAAAGGGGCCCTTGCGCGCACCATCAAAGCGCCGTTTACGTGGCTGCCCGAACCGCTGCAATCGCCCGCGCTCGACTGGCTGCACCACTCACTGCTCTGGCAGGCACTCGGCTCATCCGACTACAACGCACTCTCGGGCGTGATGCGCGCCACCTTCGTGCGAACCGTCAACCATCACCTCGACGACGATGTGCACCGTATCCAGGTGCCCACGCTCGTTTTTCGTGGCGAAGATGACACGGCCGTCTCCGACCGCCAGGTGCAGTACCTCGTGGACCACATCCCCGATGCCGGGCGCGTCGACCTGCCGGGCGATCACTATGCGCATTTACACGCGCTGGATACGGTAGCAGCAGCGGTGCGGCACGTCCTGGCGCATCCCCAACGCGAATCGCCCGAGACCGAGTCGTCTGACGCCGCATCTGAGCCTGCCTCTTCGTAAGCCCTGCTCCTATCATCGCCTGCTGTTCCTGTGTACACTCTGCTGCTTGCCACTGGCATTCTCCTTACGGCCGGTTTTGCCGGATGGCGTGCGTGGCGCCGCCTGCGTTTCTTCTTGCACGTATTTCAACTGGAGACGTACAAGCTTGATCGCTACATCAACTGGTGCCAGAGTCCGGCTATGCGCCCGGTGGCCGCCGGATGGTCGCACGCCCTTGGCGCCGTAGCCTTGATCGGGGCATTTCTCGCGTACGGCATGGGCTGGGCATGGACGGCGGCAGGGACGCTGCTTGCGGTCTGGCCGCTGCTCTTTATCTCTTCCCGTCGCTATCGTCGCGATAAAGAGAAAAAGCCGCTCGCCTTCACCGATCGCATGACGCGCCTGGCCACCACCGCTGGGATGCTCATGGCGCTGCTCGTAGGTGCTGCGGTGGGGTTGGGATACGCCTGGGACGGACCCGCAGCCGTTCTCGGTGGCATTACCGCGCTCTACCTGGTCGACTTCGGCGGTCCGCTCTGGGTGGCTCTTGCAGCACTCATCATGACCCCCGTCGAAAACGCGATCCAGGAGGGATTCAAACGGCAGGCGCGGGCCCGATTGCGTGAACTCGACCACCTGCACGTGGTGGGGATCACCGGGTCGTATGGCAAAACCAGCACCAAGCACATCGTGGCCGAACTGCTGGGGCAGTCGTACAACGTGCTGGCCACGCCCGGCTCCTACAACACACCCATGGGCATCTGCATTGTGGTGAACGAGAAGCTGCGGCCCGAGCATCAGGTGCTGGTGCTGGAGATGGGCATGCGCTACCCCGGCGACATCGCTGAGCTCTGCGACATCGCTACGCCCGATGCCAGCATCGTGACATCGGTCGGTGTAGCCCACCTCGAAACCATGGGATCGGTCGAGGCGATTGCCGAGGAGAAGGCCTCCATCATCGACCACACCGCGCCCGGCGGGCCCGTTGTGCTCAACATCGATAACGAACACGTCGAAGCGATGGCAGGCCGCGCAAACGGTCCCGTGTGGCGAATCTCGGCCGAGGGGCATCCCGATGCCGACATCGCGGCCACAGACATTCGCTACAGTACCAACGGACTTGCCTGCACCATCCGCGATGAAGAGGGACGCACCGCCGTCTTTGAGACGCACCTCCTGGGCAAGCACAACGTTACGAATCTGCTGCTTGCCGTGGCGCTGGGCCGCTCCATGGGCATCCGCCTACGCGCCATGGCCCACGCCGCGCGCCGTCTAGATCCAGTAGAGCACCGCCTGAAGCTGCGCACCGAAAATGGCATCACTATCATCGACGACGCCTTCAACAGCAATCCAGTCGGTGCACGCAACGCGGTCGATCTGCTCGGCGAAATCGAGGGCGGGCAGCGCTACATCGTGACGCCCGGCATGGTAGAAATGGGTGCACACGAGGACACCGCGAACTATGAGTTGGGCCTACACATCGCCGAAAGCACCGCCGATGCCGTCTACCTGGTAGGCACTGCCCAAACCAAAGCGCTGCAACGCGGCCTGCGCGACGGGGGCTTTCCCAACGCCCACATCCATGTGCATGACACGCTCTTCGACGCACAAGACGCTCTCGCCACGCAGCTACAACCCGGCGACATTGTGCTCTACGAAAATGATCTGCCCGACCAGTACGAGCCGGTGGCCGCGTAGTGCTCTGTCACAGGTCAAAGTTTCGGTAGCTTATACCATCTGCGCAGAATCGTCATGCAGATATTTAACAACTGACCTGTTCACGTTTTCACGGTGCCCGACGCAAAATGACGGGCTCCTGAACAAACACATGGAGCCGCCTTCCCGAAGGATGGATCCCGGATCAGCGGTGCCAGGGGCACCTTGTCCGGGATGACACATTGGTACGTAGTGCTGAACGTTGTGTTATACGCAATGCCCCACTCAGGTGTCATCCTGGACGCAGTGAGCTTGCGAACGGAGATCCAGGATCCAGGACATAAGCGCACTTCACGAG
>NZ_JAWOAR010000315.1:0-4405 GCF_046498435.1 Longimonas sp.
CTTGAACTTATACTTGGTTATTCCATTCCGGGAAGGAATGTCAGGCCTCTGGCAGAAAGGCTCATGGAAAAATTTGGCAGCCTGGTAGATATTTTCAAAGCATCACCTTACGAACTGCACAAAATTCAAGGCATAGGCCCATCAACCATTGCTTTGTTTAAAATTATCAGCTCAGTTCAAACAGACCATAATAGTTCTCCGGATTCTTTGCGAAATAGTTCCACAACATCATCAGAAGAAAGCAAAGAGGCTGGCACTGAAAAGTCTTCCCCCGGCCTGAAGCAGGACAACGCTCCTCTGCTAATCAGAAGCAACAAACGCAAACTTCAGGTCAGCAACAGCTATCTTTTGGAATTTGACAAGCTTGCTCATATTCTGAAAGTTTTGCTGGACAATAGAGACGCCAAAAAAAATAACCGCAAGGATCTTCAGGAAAGTACAGGTCTTGCAGATCGTCAAGTGGAAAGTCTGGTTAGTATTGGAACCTCAATGGGCTTAATCAAACCCGGTTCACAGGTATTGACTCAAGTCGGACTTTTTTTAGCTGAGCATGACATTTTCATTGAATCCCAGGGTTCCCTTGAATGGTGTCATTACGCAGGAGCGGCTTCTTTTAAGAATTTAATTTGGTTTGAGGTTTTTAATCATTTCCTGAATGAGCCTGCAACGACATTAAAAGACTGGTCAGCAAAACTCAGGTCAAAGCTGACAGGTTTATACTCAGACATAACCGTCAAAAAAAATCTTTCCCAGGAAATCCACTTTATCACAGACGCTTATACCAGAAGGAATTTCAGCAAGCTTGACCTTCTTAAGATCACCCCGGAAGGTGTGCTTTACAGACAGCGCTATTCCGGTTTTGTTCCCCTGGTCCTGGCTGCCATGCTTTATGATTACTGTGCAGGGGAAAATATACACTTGATTGAACTTGAATCTCTTATCAATACTCCAGGATCACCTGCGGCTGTATTCGGTCTGGACAGAAGCATGCTTGTTCTGGAAATTGAAAAGCTCCACAGCCTCGAATGGCTTCGCTACGAATCAACCCACAATCTGGACCAGATCAGGCTTAAGTCAGGCTATTCCGCCCTGGAGTTTCTTTCCGCGTATTACGAAAACAGAGCACCCGTCAGGAGCTGAGCAGGAACCATGAGCAAACCGGTTGACATGATCAAGGTTGTCCAGGAACTGCCAGATCGCCCTCGCGGCAGGGCATGGGTGCGGATGCGGCGCTCCAGCGCGCGGGGTTGCGTGCACAGGTAATAGTGATAACGCCGCCATCGGGCATCGTAGCGGGCGTGGAAGTCCGCGTGCACCTGCTCCACCTGCCGCACCGCAATGCCGGGCGGGGTGAGCGCATTCAAGCTGCGGCGCAAGCGGTACGGATCGGTGTCGTCGGGCACATCCACATGCGCCACCTGACCGCGTGCGTGCACCCCGGCGTCGGTGCGGCCCGAGCCGGTCAGGCGTGGCGCGGTATCGAGCACCGTATCGAGCGCCTCCTCCAGCGCGCCCTGCACCGTGGGCACCTCGGGCTGCACCTGCCAGCCGTGAAAATCGGTGCCGTCGTATTCGATGCAGAGACGCAGACGCGGCATATCAGCAGGCAGATTGCAAGCAACAAACGAACGGATGGGCCGCTATGGCATACACAGCGTGCACGTTCCCCACGCATCCCTCAGCCTCCGCACCAATCCATGCGTATCTACCTCACCGGTTTTATGGGAAGCGGCAAATCGACCGTCGGCACCCAGCTGGCCGCCCATCTTGGCTGGCCCTTTATGGATACGGATGCCTGGATCGAGGAGCAGATTGGCATGCGCATCCCCGAATACTTCGCGCAGGAAGGCGAAGCAGCCTTTCGATCGCGCGAGGAGGATGCCCTCGCCGCCACTGCCGCGCATCCCAGTGCCGTAATCGCCACGGGCGGCGGCATGCTGGTTGACTCGGACCGTATGCAGCGTGCGCAACAGTTGGGAGCAGTCGTGTATCTACGCGTGGATGCAGAGACACTCTACCAGCGCCTGGCCCCCGACGCCGCCCACCGTCCGCTGTTGTGGGATGCCGACGACACCCCGCTTACGGGCGATGCTTTACGCCACCACATCGCTGCGATGCTCCGAGAGCGCACCCCAGCGTACGAGCAAGCCCCCATACATGTGGATGCCCAGGCGGCCCCCGAAACCGTGACCCGTCGCATCCACCACCGTTTTGCCGATTACGTCTGCCGGCCTTCCGAATGACAACATGTGGGGTCCAAATGATGAGACGCACCGAGATTGGTGCCGTGCTTGAGCGCTGCATTTCTGCATGTTGACACATCTCGCAAACATTTTGGCACGTTTGGACAAGCAGATCTGCGCTTGCACCCGTTTGTTAGGGAATACGTAGCAAAGAGCGTATGAACGAAAAAGAAAAATTCTCGTACGCTTAAGATACAAGGGTATTGTCTTGTTCTACGTATGGCCTTTTCTGATCATCCCCCCAACTGCCATGCTTTCTCGCGTTCTCCTCGTCGGTGCAAACACCACATACGCTACGCTGCTTCGCTACCGGCTCGAATCGAAACGGTCTATTCGTCTGCACCAGGTAGATACCGGAGCCGAAGCAATCGAAGCATTTAACAAAGCCACCACGCTCGCCCTTGTGGCTCCCGACTTACCCGATGGAAACGGCCTCGATCTGGTGGAGTCGCTACGAGCAGGCTGGCGCAATGTCCCCATTCTTCTGATGGTACGCCCCGACGAAGCCGATGCCGCGCGGGCTGCACTATCGCACGGAGCCACCGATGTGCTCGTGGCAGGCAGTTCCGATCTTGATCGCATGGAGTGGTGGGTCGAGCAGGCGCGGCGCAACACCGCCACCGTTGCCCCTCCGGTAGACATCCCCTGCGACCTGACCTTGGCGGGCGATAGCCTTGCCATTCGGCGCACACGCTCACGCATTCGCCAGGCCCAGCACACAGATGCGCCCGTGCTGCTCGCAGCAGAGTCGGGACTGGAACCAGACACGTGGGCGCAACGCCTGCATGCAGGGAGCCTGCGTGCCGACGGCCCCTTCGTTGCGGTAGATGGCGCTGTGATGTCGGATGCTGCGGTATCCGATGCCCTCTTTGGCTCATCTGATGCCCCCGGAGCCAGTTCCGAAGCAGCACACGGCACCCTCTTTGTCGACAACATCGGCCTGCTCAGCCGCGAGATACAGGAGGCCCTATTTACCATGGTGGATACGGAAACCATTCCCGCCCACAAAGACCGGTCGGCCTCCCCGTTTCAGGCACGCCTCATCTGCGGTACCGGACGCGATCTGGAGGCGCTCGCACGTACCGATGCGTTGCACCCCGACCTGCACGACCTGCTCACGCAACATGCCATTCCGCTGCCGCCACTGCGCGAACGCACCGAAGATCTGCTCCTCCTGGCCCAGCGCCTGCTTCGCGAAAAAACGGCAGACACCGACGCGGGTCCCCTCTCCTTCTCTGTACCTGCGATGCGCCGCCTCATGGCGTACGACTGGCCCGGCAATCACCGCGAGTTGGCATCCGCTATCGAACAGGGGATTCGCACAGCTCAGGGGCTGGAGGTGACCGCAGACGACCTCTTCCCTGATGAGGATTCGCTCCCCGATACAGATGCGTTTGCTTCCTCCATATCAACAACTGACTTTTTCTCAACGGGCAGCAATGCTGATCCCCAAGCTTCTGACCTGGACAGCCCTGACTCATCACATTCCGATGCGGAAGACCGGGCCCCTGCACAGTCTGCTGCCGAAGCAGAAACGACCCGCGCCCCACGCTCACTATTTGACTTGAAGGCCTCAGATGTAGCTGCGCTCGACCCGCCCTCGCCTTCGTCTGCACCTGACGTCTCTTCCAAGAAGACACCGCTTGAGCAGGTTGCCGTTCAAGCTCCCGACGCCATTATTCCTTTGGAGGAACTACATGTGTTGGCTATTGAGCATGCCCTGCACGTGTGCGACGGCGATATTAAACAAGCGGCCCGCGCACTGGGCGTGCCTTCATCAACTGTGTCGCACGTAGCAAGCCAGCTTGTTTCAAGCGTTGCCACCCTGCCGTAGAGCGCCGTCAGGAGGTGCCCTACTGCTGTGTCACAGGTCAATGGTTGGGTAGCGCGGGCGAGTGATTGCCATGGAAGATCACAAAAGATCCCGGATCAGCGGCGCCAGGGGCGCCTTGCCTGTCCTGAACTCGATTCAGGATCTGGATGACTATAAGTGTTGGTAGTTCATGCTTTACCCCATGAATCATCTGTGACAGAGCACTACTGCTTTGTCACAGGTTAATGGTTGGGTTGGAACGTGCCCCGTTTACATGATGTCATCTTGAGCGCAGCGGCTCCGCCAAGGAGACGCGGAGTCCTGACACGAGCGAAGCGACTGATGAACG
>NZ_JAWOAR010000333.1:0-16589 GCF_046498435.1 Longimonas sp.
GTGAAGGCTCGCTCAGGTTTTGTCGTCTACCATGTCTATTGGACCGTATCAGAACAAAATTTTGTTTATGCGGTGTTTCAATCAAGTAATTGATATCACAGTTCTTTTTTAACTTATGGGTGTCATACCTATTGCTATCGTGGATAGCCAGTTTTCATTTTCTGACATAGAACCGTTTCGGCGGTCCTTAAATCGTCGTTCGATCTTCGACACCGATCGACTTGACCGTGCAATAGCAAACCACGGGCGTTATAACATAACGATTGAAGATACTCCCTTCCAGTGGGAACGTCCATATTTCGGAAAATGGGAGAATAGCCAAAAGAAGCGCTGGGAGATGGATGGAGAGGTCGTTCTTGATGGTCCTGTCAAACTTATGATTGGTCACAAAGCTTGTGAAATCCATTTTTGTATTCCATACCATCTCTTTCTTGGTGCTCCAGGTGTACGTCATGCCTTACGACAGATATACTTTACGCTCGCACAAGAATTTAACAGTCCGCGCGCTTTGTACATCACAGACAACTCGTCACCACCGAGTAAGGCTTTTGGGATGACAGGTGAGAAGAAATCGCTCCATGATATTTATACGTACTTGTGTGACGAAGTCGGGAAGCCCCTACTCGACCCTCAGTCGCCGCACTCTCAGCTTCGCCCTGAACAACCTATGCAACGCGGAAACTGGTGGTTTGAGGACGACTTTTCTGATTTTATACATGAATAGCACAATCAATCTGCTACAAGCAGGATGTCATTGGTAGCAGAGCACCATGGTACGCGACAAAACGCACATGCCCCTTCACATGCCCGGATTTTCGTCATTCTGCGGAGCGTAGCGAGGGCCGTAGGTCATGCCTGTTCTGCGAAGGGGGCCGACAGGTCATCCGTTGCGGGAACCGCTTCGAACCCAGCGAAAACAAAGAGAGACCGCCACCTCCCTCCGGAGTGATTCCTCCACTTCCGACAGGATATCTTCAGCGCTCCATCCCTCCCCCCTTCCACCCCGCTTAACGCAATTTTGCCCCATAGTGCGGTCTGCCCATCCACCAGGACGGGAACACATCGCATCCGCAAATAATATAGGATGGCACCTTTGCGCGGGGACACCCCGCAACGGTTGGGCAAGTCCCACACGGCCAGCTCCCTCTGAACTCCGTCAGGGCCGGAAGGCAGCAGCGGTAGGAGGTCGTAGCGGCGCGATGTGGGTCGCTTGCCCATTTTTTTGTTGCCCCCTCCTCTCTGCTCGACCGCGCCTCTCTGGTTCGCTGCCCCCCCCTACACACAGAGTTTTCCGCACACGCACTCGTTTTCGCAGTGCCTGTGCGAACCCGCATGTGCGCCTTTCGTTTAGACGGCGGTTATGCATTGTTCCTCTATGTCTCTGATTTGCTCTTATGGTTTCCACGTTGCTTTTTGGCCTGCCACCGTTCTTACTTGTTGCTGGCGATACCGATAGCAGCGGCGGCATTTTTGGACTGCTGCTGCCCTTTGTGCTCATCTTCGGTGTATTCTACTTCTTCATCTACCGTCCGCAGCAAAAACGCGAGCAGGAGCACAACGAAATGGTGAAGCAGCTGCAAAAGGGCGACCAGATCGTGACCATCGGTGGGATTCATGGCACCGTGCGCCGCGTCGATGACGACAGTATCCTGGCTCAGGTGGATAGCAACGGCGTCAAGCTGCGCATCGACAAGCAAGCCATCTCCAGCGTGGGCGGCCAAGACAAAGAGTAGCGGCTCTCGGATGCAAATGTGCTGCCCTACTGCACGTTCGATTGCAGTATTGCAGCTTGGTTGCACCGCTCCTGAACAGCCCGCTTCACCGCCTCGTTATCTCCACCCATCGTTTATTCACGCACGCCTGTAGCCATGGCCTCGCCCCGCGCCTCCGACTTCGACTCCATTGAAACCGCACTGGCTGCCCTCCAGCGCGGTGAGCTCATTATCGTGGTCGACGACGAGGACCGCGAGAATGAGGGCGACTTCATCGGCGCAGCCAGCGAGATTACACCTGAGCAGATCAACTTCATGGCTGCACAGGGGCGCGGGCTCATCTGCACCGCCATCACGCCCGAGCGCGCCGAGGCCCTCGAACTGAACCTGATGGTAGAGTCGAACTCTGAGATCCACCACACGTCGTTTACCGTCTCGGTGGATTATAAAGAAGGCACCACCACCGGCATTTCGGCCAGCGACCGGGCCATCACCATCCAGGCCCTGGCCGACGACTCCGAAGACGCCCACGCCTTTGCGCGTCCGGGCCACGTTTTCCCGCTCATTGCACGCACGGGCGGCGTGCTGCGCCGTGCCGGACACACCGAGGCTGCCGTTGACCTGGCGCGCCTGGCTGGCCATCCGCCGGCGGGGGCGCTGGTCGAAATCATGAACGAGGATGGCACCATGGCGCGCGTGCCCCAACTCCTCCCGCTGGCCGAGGAGTTGGACATGCCCATCATCACGATCCAGGACCTGATTGCCTACCGCATGCAGCACGAGCGGCTGGTGGAGCGCGTGGGCGAGCACACCCTCGACACCGCATTTGGCACCTTCCGCATCGTACCGTTTCGCGACCAGCTTACCGGCGAGGTGCACCTGGCGCTCACCAAAGGCCAGTGGCGCGAAGACGAGCCCGTGCTCGTGCGCGTGCACGCTCAAAACGTACTGGGCGATGTGTTCGCCGCACGCCGCGATCCGCATAGCGAGCAGCTGGCCGCTGCCCTCATGATGGTGGAAGACGAAGGTCGCGGCGTGGTGCTCTACATGCGCCAGTCCGCGCAGTCGTCGACACTCTTGCAGCGCCTGCAGGCCCTGGACACCCCCGAATCGAGCATCGAGGGAACGATGGACCCTCGCGATTACGGCATCGGCTGCCAGATCTTGCGCAACCTGAGTATCCGCAAACTCCGCCTGCTCACCAACAACCCGAAAAAGCGCGTGGGGCTGCGCGGCTACGGGCTTGAGATGGTAGAGAGCGTGCCCATCGAGGTGCCCGAGTCGGCCTCTGATCACCTGCTGAATGCCCCCGCTGCCGAGCGAATTGTTCATGCGCTCCGCCTCCCCACAACGTCGTAACCTGCTTGCCTTGCTCCGCTATGCCATGTCGAATCTCCGCAACCTGCTGCCGACCATCTACTTTGTGATTGCTGTGTTTGCTGTATTCATGGCAGCATATCGACTCCTTGCCGGCATGTGGGTGCGCGGCCTCTTTATGGCCGCCGCCGCTGTATTCTGCGCGTATCGCTTCCATCATTTGCGCACCAAATCCGAGTCGTAGTCGGGCGCACGTCGCCCCGTTTCTCAGTTCTGGGGGATGCACCAAATCACCTCCCCTCCGCAGTTCCTGTGCAGCTTAAAGGCACTGCGCCTCTTGCGGATGCAGAATTGGTTTTGCAATGGACCTCTTGCTGTTTTGTGCGTTGAGTGCAATACCTATTGTATTCACTCATTCGACTCCCGCACACCCCATGATTCGCTTAGACGACACCCATGTGCGTCCCTTTCTGGACGCCTACAGCAGTTCGGATCTCCCCGAAGCCATCCAAAACGCACAGGCCACGGTGCAGCGCGGCGACGGACCCGGCAACAATTTCTTAGGCTGGCGCACCCTTGCCGAATCGCCCAACGAAGACCTCATAAGCGAGATTGAGGCACACGCCAAGCGCCTCCACAGCGACGCCGATGCGCTGCTCTGCCTGGGCATCGGCGGCTCCTATCTCGGGGCAAAAGCCGTCATCGATGCCCTCACTCCGTACTTCCCTGCCGATGACGACGACACCCCCGAGGTGTACTTTGCCGGGCACCAGACCAGCGGTGCGTACCTAAAGCAGCTCCTGGCGCACCTCGACGGGCAGTCTGTGTTTGTGAACGTCATCTCGAAGAGCGGCACCACGTTAGAAACCGCCCTGGCCTTCCGTATCGTGCGACAGTGGATGGAAGAGCGCTTCGACGATGCCGACGACCGCATCATCACCACCACCAGTCCCGAAGGCGGTGCGCTGAACGCGCTGCGCGAAGACCACGACTACACCCGCTACGTCATTCCACCGGATGTGGGGGGACGCTTTTCGGTGCTTACGCCGGTCGGCTTGCTGCCGATTGCCGCAGCCGGCATCGACATTCGTGCGCTCATGGAGGGCGCATCGGAGATGCACGACCATGTGAACAGCACCACGCCCAACGCTTCGCTTCAGTACGCCGCGCTCCGCTATGCGCTGTTGCACGCAGGATACGACGTAGAAGTACTCGCTACATTTGAGCCGAGCCTGGCCAGCATTGGCGCGTGGTGGCAGCAACTCTTCGGCGAAAGCGAAGGCAAAGACGGCAAAGGCCTGTTCCCAGCCAGCGTTGAGTACACCACCGACCTGCACTCGCTGGGTCAGTACATGCAAGATGGCCAGCGCATCGTCATGGAAACCTTCCTGATGGCTGAAGACGCGGGCGAGGATCTTACCGTGCCCACCAGCGAAGCTGACCTCGACGGACTCAACTACGTGGCCGACCGTCCCATGCGCGCTGTTACGCAAGGGGCCTACGAAGGCACCGCCCAGGCCCACACCGATGGCGGCGTACCCAACTGCACGCTCTGGCTCGACGACATCAGTCCAACGGCCATCGGCGCACTGATCTACTTCTTCGAGCACGCGGTGGCCGTCAGCGGATATGCGCTTGGCGTCAACCCATTCAACCAGCCGGGGGTCGAGGACTACAAGCGCGAGATGTACCAGCGCCTGGGCCGCTAACCCAAAAACACCTGTGCTACGAAGCAATATGCACAGGTGTCGTCTACATGCCGCACGCGTCGCTGGAGTCCCTGAACACCCTGCATATCCCTTCATTTCTGACCTTCAGCGGCGCTAAGCGGCGATTCTCAGAGTTATCCACAAAACCTGTGGATAACCTGTGGATAACCCGGGGATAACTTGGGGATAACTGCCAAGTTACCAACATCCGATTTCGGCCTGTGGATAACTACAGGGTTATCCACAAATGATACCAAGTTATCCACAGTGTGGATAGCTGTGGATAACTTTTTGAGGCGGGAAGCCCGTATCTTGTGGATATGTGGATAACTTCCCCAAATGGGCCTCTGCGCTCGTATACCGACTTGTGAAGACCCCAAAATTGTGGATAGCTTGTGGATAACTGGCCTAAGTTATCCACATTGATGCCCCGCAGATGTGCATAAATCGGTTTTCCACATATCCACAGCCCCTACTACTAATACAACTCTTTAATTTTTAAAAACGAGTTACTATTATATAGGAGTGTGGAAAACCAATCTCGGAAGACCGCTTCCGCCCTCATCGCTTAGCGATCTACTTTCATATACCAATCAGGTCAGTTTGCTTTTGGTACAGGATGATGTACCAGTCCAGGGTATGGTATAATCTACTAATCCGGTATATAGGTGTGTTAGGCATCTTTCCACTGACTTGTATACTGAAGAGAGAAGCATCATCCGTGGTTGGGGGCCTACTGCCATGGTACAACCCATACCGAGTCTCCATCAGTGCGGAGCCAGACCGCACCCGTTGATGTTTGGTGCACTGCCTTTGCGTGTGACTCCCAGCGGGATACGACTGTTGAATCCGGAAAGCCGAATTGATTATAGCGTCCTGCACTGATTACAGCATGCGTGTTCTCGTGGGCCACCGCATTCACAAATGCCATCGAACTGCTGGTTGGAGATCCGTGATGCGGTACGGTTACCACATCGCTCCGAAGCGCTGAGCCATATGTTTGCGTAAGCCAGTGTTCAGCGCGAGCCTCTACATCTCCCGAAAAAAGAATCTGCATGCTACCGTACTGCAAGGCGGCAACAACCGACCGGTCATTCGATGTCTGAACATCCGAAGAGGATGCCGACGAAGGCGGACCCAGTCCAACCACGCGAGTGTGATCTCCAATGTGCAGGGTATCGCTTTCACGAACTGTGCGATGCGAGGTCTGCCTGTCTTCTATCCACCGAATGGTTTCGTCGTAGAGAGGGCGATTGCTGGTTTCGCCGTTATCCCACACCGCATTCACGACACCGGCCTCCAGAAGTGTAGGAAGCCCCCCAAGATGATCGGCATCGGGATGTGTGATGAGCACAGCATCAAGCGCGTCAATTCCGGCGTAGCGCAGGTGCGGCATGATGGTGTACTCGGCAGCATTGGCATGCGGCGTGCGGAGTCCAGCATCCACAAGCAGGTGGCGGCCGTCGGGCGTACGAATGAGAGCCGCGTCGGACTGTCCCACGTCGAAGAAGAGAATGTCGAGGGTAGGAGCAAGAGGCCGTGCGGTGAGCGGAATCCATACGACAAGAAGAACGCTTGTGAGTGCTGCCCAGCCGCCGTGGCGGGGCTGCCACTGACGCATCCCCCCAAAGACGAGAAGCACAACACTCAAAAAGAGCACGACCCAGCCCGAAACATGCGGCACAGCCCACTGCCATCCGTCAAACACCATAGCGCCGCCGTATGCGGTAGCAAGCAAGCATTGGGTGAGGAGGTCGGCAGCAGCCCCAAACAGGCTGGCTACTCCCGGCAGCGCACTTGTGGCGACCGTTAGGATCCCTGATGCCAGGGCGAGTGCCGTAAGCGGAATAGCAATGATGTTGAGCAGCAGCCCTGCTCCCGATACAAACCCGAAGTGCAGAAGTAGAAAGGGAGTCGTTCCAAGAAGCGCCGCCGCCGATACGGTAACCGATTGCGTAAGAAAGCGACGAACAGAGCCATGGGTGAGAATGCCAGGGCACAGGCTCATAAACTTCGGATTGAACAATACAATGCTGGTGACCGCAGCAAACGAAAGTTGAAATCCAGGATCGTACAACGCAGTCGGTCGCATCCACAACAGAATGAGGGCAGCCGCTCCCAAAGCATTGAGCGAAGCATATACGCGCTGGGTGAGCGTGCCACCAATGAGCAGCGCGGCCATGAGTGTAGCGCGCACAACCGAGGGGCGCGCACCGGTCAGTGCCATATATGTGAGAAGGAGCAGCAGCGTAAGCGCGGCACGCACGGCATTTACGCGACGCCGCGACCAGCCAAGACGCATGAGCAGCGAACGCAAGAGGTGATACACAAGCATGCCGACCAGCAGCACATGCAGTCCCGACACGGCCAGCAGGTGCATGAGTCCAGTAGAAGCAAACGCAGTACGATGCGCATCGTCCACCGCGCTACGATCACCCAAAAGCAGGGCGGTTTGAATGCTGCGGGCGGCCTCGGTGTGCACATGCGCATGCAGCGTACGCATCACGTAGCTCCGGGCGTGGTGAACGCTGCGTGCGTATCCGGGGGGAGCGGATGCAACCCGTTCCACATGAGCTGGAGTGTCTACGGCAAGCGTCCAGTGAATGCCATGATTATGAAGATAGGCCCCATAGTCGAAGTCTGCCGGATTACGTGGAGCGGGTGGGGCGCGCAGCGGTCCGGTCATGGCCCATCGATCGCCAGCGACGACATCAGGAAATGGAGGCGGGTCTTCGTCCCATGGAGAAGAACGCCAGCGCACCTGAATGCGGTCGTGGATGCGGAGCGTGTCGGTAGCAGTGAGAAGGCGGTCGGCCTGAAGTTCAAAGCGAGTGGTGCCGTCGTGGGTAATCACGGGGCCATGCACGGTGCCCACAACATGCACCGGCAGAGCATCGCTGAATAGCGAATCGGGCAACGTTTGTAGACTCTGCGGGGACGGGGTCTCCCACGCGATGTAGCGAAGACCGCCGGCAGCACTCACGACCACGAGCAGGGCTATGGTATGCACGAGCGGGCCCAGGCTTACAAGGCGGTAACGGTTCCAAACGAGCCCACCGATGGCCACGAGCATGCCCAGAACAAGCAGGCCTATCCATACAGGAAGGGGGCCCCATCCCGAAGCCGCCCCGGCAATGCCAAGGGCACAGGCTACAGCACAGGCCAAGAGAGGGACGGTGTTTAGAGCAGACACAACAGCATGCTGGAGAAAACAAACGGAAATAGATACCCCTTAACGCTATCCGCACGACACTGCATAAGGGTAAAACGCAACGTATCCCCTGCTATGCTGCGAATCGGGTGTGAAACCGAGCCGTTTAATTGATTGCCTCGAATCTGTTTACCAGCGCAGAAGATACCATGCGTCTGCACATGTGTCGTACCTGCTACTTTTGTACCTGCTGCCCTGCTAATCTATGAGCTCACGACGAGACGCCCGCGAGCGCGTCATGCAAGCGCTGTATGCGCGGGAGTTGGCCGGCGGGAAGCGTCGTCATCATGTGTACACGCTCATTGAGCCGGCCTTTGAGGGCGACCCCAACACCCTCGATTTTGCGCACACGCTCTTCGAGACGACTGTAAAGAGCGTGCGGCAGATCGACCGGTATCTCGAAACACATCTAAAAAACTGGGACTTAGACCGCATTTCGGCGATTGATCGGGCCGTGTTGCGCATGGCAACATGCGAGCTCCTCCACTTCGAAGACGTACCGCCAAAGGTGACAATTGACGAAGCGATTGAGATTGTGAAGCGATTTAGCACGCCCCAGAGTGGCGACTTCGTAAACGGCGTGCTGGATGCTGTGCTGATGGACTTGTACACGTCTGACAAACTCGACAAGACCGGGCGAGGCCGCATTGGGCTGGAAGCAATCGCCGAGCGGGCCTCGTAATCGAGTCCCTATCTAAGGCCATCAGGAAAGGCCCTACCAGGAAATACGACGTTCGCGCAGCACATTTAACGAAGTCGGAGCCTACTGAACCGAGGCATCGCCCAATCGTACAGGGGCCATGTACAAAATATAACCGTTTGTTTATTTTTAGCACGCTACGCCCTACCTTACCTGTCAGGCCGTTGTTGGCCGGTAGATCGTCGTCCCTTTCATCTGCGTGTGCGTTGTAGGAACGCAGTCCGAACGCACTCCGCCAGCCGCCCGCGCGCAGCTTTCCCACTGAATTATGGGTCTTATCGCCATTGGAGACATCCACGGATGTGCCACCTCACTCGATGTCTTGCTCGACGAACTCAACCCGTCTGATGACGACCACCTCCTGTTCGTCGGCGACTACATTGACCGAGGGCCCCGTTCAAAACAGGTCATCGACCGGCTCCTGAAGCTACGTGAGACCTACGAATGCACGTTCTTGCGTGGCAACCACGAAGCGCTCATGCTCGATTATCTCGACATTGGGGCGTTCAATTTGTGGCGCATTAACGGCGGCATCACTACGATGCAGAGCTACCTCTCCGAAGACGGCTCCGAGGTAATCATCCCCGAAGATCACGAGCAGTTCGTGCGGGATACAAAGCCCTACTACGAAACCGACGACTTCTTCTTCGTACACGCCGGGCTAAAGGCTGATAAGTCCATCGAAGAAAATGTAGAAGAGTTTGGCGAAGAAGTGTTCTTGTGGGAGCGCAGTCACCTGGAAGCCGACGACGTGGCCTGGGAGAAGCCTGTGGTCTGCGGCCACACGCCCCACGCAGAGCCCGTCAACCGCGACAAGCTGCTGATGATCGACACGGGCTGCGTATATCACGAAGAGCCCGGTATGGGCATGCTCACCGCCGTGCGGCTTCCCGAACGCACGTTTGTAGCTGTGGAGTATGCCGACGGCACCCCCGCTGTGCAATAGCACATCGCAAAAAAATAGCGGGCGGTGGCCAGACGTTAAGTGATACGATACATACAAAATGTTTTCGTGTAGCTGCCACCGTCATGGGGAACGCAGTGAAGCATCTCAGGGCACCCGGTTGGAAGATCTGCTTCGGGGATGCGGCGATGCGATGCTTCGGTGCGGGGGTGCGGTGCCGAGCGTCAGGATAACCTGCGGATGGGGGCTTCAGCGATCACTAATCCTCGACCCACTACTAATAATCCTTGACCCACTACTAAATAGCGGACGTCAAGGAGCCGAAGTGGGGCACAATCCCGGTGAAGATTGCGCTGTAGGGATGCCACAGGGGGATGCGAAGGGGCACAATTAGCCCGCGGCCTCGTCCGACGTACGTGCGCCTTTGGGCGTGCTCGTATGCTTGAAATCCATCTGCCAATCTATGTCTCTCCGTTGTGGATTCGTCGGCTTGCCGAATGTAGGCAAGTCTACGCTGTTTAACGCGCTAAGCAATGCCGGGGCCGAATCGGCCAACTATCCGTTCTGCACCATTGAGCCCAACGTGGGGGTGGTGCCCGTGCCCGACGACCGGCTGCACACGCTGGGCGAGCTGGCCGAATCGGCCGAGGTCATTCCAGCCAGCATCGAGTTCGTCGACATTGCGGGGCTGGTCGAAGGCGCTGCCGAGGGCGAAGGGCTGGGCAACCAGTTCCTGGCCAACATCCGCGAGGTCGATGCGATCATCCACGTGGTGCGCTGCTTCGACGACGACAACGTGGTGCACGTATCCGGCAGCGTCGACCCGGCGCGCGACATCGACGTGATTAACACGGAGTTGCTGCTGAAAGACCTCGAAACTGTCGAGAAACGGGTTGAGCGCACCCGCAAACCCGCGAAGTCGGGCGAGAAGGAGGCGCAGCAGAAGCTGGATACGTACGAGCGCCTCTACGACCACCTGGCCGATGGCAATCCCGCCCGCACCTTTCCCGCTAAAGAGCGCGACCGTCCGCTCATCAAAGAGCTCTTCTTGCTCACCAGCAAGCCCGTGCTCTATGCCGCCAATGTAGGCGAAGACAGCCTGCCCGATGGCAACGCGTACGTCGACGAGGTGCGCGCCATTGCTGAAGACGAGGAGGCTGAGGTCGTGGTCATCTCTGCCGAGATCGAATCGCAGATTGCGGAGTTCGACGACCCTGAAGAGCGCACCATGTTCTTGGAGGAGTTAGGGCTGGACACGCCTGGGTTGGAGCGCCTTATTCGCGCGGCATTCGACCTGCTGGGGCTCATTACGTTCTTTACCGCCGGACCGAAGGAAGCGCGGGCATGGACGATCCGCCGGGGCACGAAAGCACCCCAGGCGGCCGGCACCATCCACAGCGACTTTGAGCGCGGGTTCATCCGTGCCGAGACGATTCACTTCACCGACTACGTAGAGGCCGGCTCCGAATCTGCGGCCCGCGACGCCGGCGTCATGCGCGCTGAAGGCAAAGACTACGAGGTCAAAGACGGCGATGTGATGCTCTTCCGCTTCAACGTGTAGCAGGGACACAGCGCGCCGTGTCCTTACGTACGGTTTGGAGTTCCCCGATCAGGCGGATACGTAAGCATATTGCCGCTCGCCCATGGCACCGTAGCCACTGAACACGAACTCGTTTTCAGGCGTGGTGAGCGGCTCCACAGTCGTCTCAATGTCATAAGAGTGTGCCTGGTGGATACGTTCGTAGTCGTCGAACGAGAGATCGTGCCGCGCATCCAACTGGCTCATAATAGTGAGTGCATCGATCTCGGTGCGCCAGCCAGCGCACACAGTCTCGGTATGCATCTCAGCCTGGGCGCCCGAGCCGTACGAACCCACGAGCATGCGCTGCCCGGCAATGTCGACGTCGTGCTGGGCGGCGTCGAGTAGCGCACTGGCGCGGGCAATGTGCACCGAGCCGGTATACCAATTGCCGGTGCGGCGCGAGAGCGTAAGCGTAGGCTGCACCGTAGCCTCGTACCACTCGCGGTAGAGCGGCGTCTTGCGAATGGCCTTCTGGTAGGCATAGCGCGCCTCTTTGTAGGCATCTGCATCGTCGAAGTCATCGGGATTCGGGGACGCCCCCACCAGGTCATGGATCTCGTCTTCCTCGTCAGTGCCGGCAATGAGGTGACGGTACGTCATGAGCGCCGCTTTGCGCACCATGCCCGGGAATGGGGTGTGGAACGGCAAAAACGCAACATCCGCCTTGTGGATGTGTCCAGCTACAGCTTCGTAGTCGTGGATGGCCTCGCGCACGCGGTCGAGATACACCCCAATGGAGCGCTTGCCATCGACGCTCGGAAATTGCTGGTTCGGTTTCAGGAAGTCCGTTTCATCTTTGCTTCCAATGCCCTGTTCACGCGAGAGCGATACAATGGAAGGCGTTTCGGTGATGTAAAGCGCCACTGCTCCTGCGCCTTGCGTAGCCTCGCCCGGATCGTCGCGTTCGTACAGCGCGGTATCTGTAACGACCACGAGCGCGCCGCGTCCACGATGGCGTCCGGCCCGAATCCAGTTGCAGGCATCGTCGATTGCCTGCGTGCCCGAGAGGCAGGCAAACTTGCGCTCGCCCTTGTTCGTGTGCGAAAAATTGCCATCGAAGACCTGCTCCAGGCATCCGGCAATATAGGTGGATACAGGTTTGGAGCGATCGAACGACGACTCAGTCGCCACGTCGATGCGGCCAATGTCATCGGGGGTAAGACCCTTGCGCTCCATGAGCCGCTTACACGCATTCGCGCCCATCGTTACGATGTCTTCGTACACGTCGGGGAGCGAAGAGCCGGTGAGACCGAGCCCCTTCGTGTACTTCGCGGGTGCTTCGTCTTTCACAGGTGCAAATGTGTTTGGGAGATCAAGAACCAGCTTGCCGGTCCAAATCTCCATCGCGTCGATTCCAACAGCAGCCATAGTAGAGATACAAGTACGGGGGAGTGCAAACAGGTGAACAGTGTCGAGGGAGCTTGAACATCCGAATGAATCCAGACATCGCTTTATGGGTAGAGACACGCGGACTCTTCTGGAGCAGCCGTTCCTCAACGAACTGTTGGGGTGCACCCTCCCTTCATGTTGTGAGTTCCGGAGCCCTGCCTGCCGGGGTATCCATTACGGTTCTGTCGCGTTTATCAACAGATGTTATCATGCGTATCTGGATCATTTGCGGATTTTTAGCTGGTGTGCTGTGTGCGGCGGGATGCACGTCCCCCAACTCGTCTGACTCCGACCCGGCGTCAGGCGATAGTAGTTCGGTTGCGGAGCAGTTCGAGCCCACGTCATCGGCCGATTCGCTGGCGCTGCGCGTGTACGAAGCACATGGGGGCAGCGCATGGGAGCAGGCTCCGTACGTGCGCTTCGATTTCGCCGTAGAGCAGGGCGATGAGGAGGCAGTTGTGGCGCGTCACTTGTGGAACCGCACCACCGGACAGTACCGCGTTGAGTGGACGAATGAGGACACCGACTGGGTGGCGCTGCTCGATCTGCACAGCGATGAAGAGCCGCCGGTCGGGCAGGTCTTCGAGGAGGGGCAAGAGGTCGTGGGCAGCGCCGCAGAAGAGCCGCTTCAGCAGGCGTATCAGCGCTACATCAATGACACGTACTGGCTCCTGGCCCCACTAAAAGTACTTGATTCAGGCGTAAATCGGTCGCTTGAGACGACAGAAGCATTTGGCGAAGAGAATGAAGACGACGTGCTGCATCTTACCTTTGGAGATGTAGGTCTTACTCCGGGTGACCGGTACTGGATGCGTATCGACTCCGAGACGAACCGGGTGGCCGGCTGGGCCTTCCATCTCGAAAATATGCCTGAGGATGCCGATCCACGCACATTCGACTGGATGGATGAAACGACGTTCGAGCACGATGCCGGAACGATCTATCTATATGCGCGCAAACAAAGTGCTGATGGAGACATGGCGATTACCATGCCCACGCTTCGGCTTCCCGACACGGTTGACGATGCGTTGTTTGAACAGGGCAATCCAAACCAACTGCAATAGCACATTGCGCCAGCCTGCCGACTGATGTGAGCGGCTTACCGCCTGGTTTTGTATGGATTACCGGCTTCAAATTGCCACGCGCTACCTGTTCAGTGCCAAACGGGTCTCGCTGATTTCGCTCATCACGGGGCTCTCTACGGTAGGTGTAGCGCTCGGGGTTGCAGCCCTCATTGTGGTGCTGTCTGTTATGAACGGGTTCTTCGACTTTGTGCGCGACCTGATGGTAACGCTCGACCCGCATGTGCGCGTGCAGAGCACAGATGTAGAGGGCCTTGCCGACGCCGATGAGATTGAACGCCTGGCGTTGTCGTACGACGAAGTAGCATCGGCATCGGCTTTTGTAGAGGGACGCGCTGTGCTGGTGCAGCGCGGCTCAGAGGGGGCAGCGAACACGGTGGTCACTGTGCGGGGCGTAGCACCAGAGGCAACCGCCGACATGCAAGCCGCCATGCGCACAGGCACCTTCGACCTGTCGCAGGGCGAAAGCACGTCAGGTATCGTACTCAACACGGCCTTAGGCCGCAGCCGAGGCCTGGCACCGCGCGACGACGAGCGGGCACCGCGGGTGGGCTTGATTTCCGCAGCAGGTATTGAGCAGAGTCTCACACAGGTGTTCAGCGTGCCGCGCCTGCATTGGTTTTCGGTGCGTGGTCTGTTTGATATGCAGGCCGCTCAAGAAGAATCGCGCGCCTACATTGGGGTGCCGCAGGCACAGCGCCTCTTTCGGATGGACGACCGCGTGTCGGGCGTCGACATTCGGCTGCACGATATCGAACAAGCCGATGCCGTCAAGGCCCAGCTTCAGCGTGCTCTTGACGACGAAGCATTTACCGTGCGCACCTGGTACGATCTGCAGCGCGCCCTCTTCGACGTGATGCAACTGGAAAAGTGGGGCGCGTGGGCCATTTTGTTTCTGATTGTAATTGTGGCAGCATTCAACATTGTGGGATCGCTCACCATGGTCGTCATCGAAAAACGGCGCGATGTGGGGGTGTTGCAAGCCATGGGCGTGTCGAAGCGAGCTATCCGCGCCATCTTTATGGCAGAAGGGGCGTTGATCGGGACGGTGGGCACAGGAGCCGGTGCGGTGCTGGGACTGGGGCTGGCCTGGGCACAGCAGCAGTATGCGCTGGTGCCACTTAGCCAGGCCGAGTCATTTCTGATTGATGCGTACCCGGTGGTTATCCAGCCGACCGATGTGCTCGTCGTAACAGGGTTATCGTTCGGGCTGTGTATCGCGGCGGCGTGGTATCCGGCTGTTCGTGCGGCATCGGTTCCACCGGTGCAGGCCATTCAGGGGGAGGCATAGCGCTGCGCTTTCACAGAAAGAACAAGGGAACCCGACAGGGATTCTGTCGATTGCACTCTGTCTTAACAAACAAATGAGTACAATGCCGCCTACAAAAAGACTGTCAATAGATAATGCACGACCGTACGTATGGGTCGAGTTGGCACGTATTGGCGGTAACCTTCTCTGAGTAAACGACGGCCTTGCATCATGGCACGTAAAGACGACTTAACAGGTAAAGGCCCGGTATCGGGCAACACGGTTTCGCGCTCCAACAACAAGCGGAAGCGCCGGTTTGAACAGAACCTGCAGAAGAAACGGTTCTACATTCCGAGCCAAGACCGCTGGATCACCTTGAAGGTGTCTGCGAAAACGCTGAAGACCATCAACAAGAACGGCATTGAGGCCGTGCTGAAAGAGGCGCGCCGACAGGGCGTGAATGTGTAGGCATACCCCGCTGTGTGCCTGGCGTGTCGTGCTCCAGTGCGACCGGCTCAACGAGGGCTGCAATCATAGACGAATTGAGGAGTTATGGCAAAAGGAAACCGCGTTCAAGTAATTCTTGAGTGCACCGAGGCGCCCGGAACGTCGCGGTATCACACCACCAAGAACCGTCGTAACACGACGGATCGGCTTGAGCTAAAGAAGTACAATCCGGTTTTGCGTAAGCATACCATTCATCGAGAGAAGAAGTAACCATGGCCAAGAAAGGAAAAGGCGCTGCGGCGAAGAAGATGGCGCGTATTGTCTTTGCTGAAAAGAAAGACAACGGAAACTACAGCTTCCGGCAAAAAATGGTACCGCTGGATTCGGTCAAAGAAAAACTGAAGCAAGCGCGCGCGAATTAGCGCGTGTAGGTACCTGCTGCGTAGGAGGTCGTGCAAAAGCCACGTTCCTGCGCATCCCACCACATTGTTCGGGGCGTGGCGCAGTCCGGTTAGCGCACCTGCTTTGGGAGCAGGGGGTCGCCGGTTCAAATCCGGCCGCCCCGACTATGGAGCACAGTCTTGTTTTGCACGTACTGCCGTTTCGGGCAGTTTGCATGCAAAGCGAGGCGTGTTTCCACCCTGCGCCCGTAGCTCAGTTGGATAGAGCAGCGGACTTCAACCAAGGAGCCCTTGCGGGAAAAAAGAACGCGTAAGGTGCACGGTGCTATATCGGGGAAGCCTCAGCGGTTTGGCCGGTGGTAATCCCGAGGGAACGGTGGTCTCCTCATTTGCATGTGATTATGCGAAACCATCACACGAAAAATAAGGGAGGCCTGGGGGTATTAAAGGCGCAAGCTGACCTGGCTGAGCAAGGATTCTCAAAGACTTCAAATATCTAAAGACTTCAATGACGAAGAAGTTGATAATACAAAAGACGCTCAAAAAGAGCTATACAATACAATAAACACGGCTCAGGAAAATATAACAAAAGCTTATGAAGACCATGTAGACAGACGTATTGAATTAGCTCAAAAGGAGATTGACTCACAAAAAGAGCTTAGAAACATTCTAAAAGCACAAGCTGAAGCGGGTAACATTGATGCTCAGGATTCAATTAAAGCGACTATTGAAGCAGAACGAGAAAAAGAAGCTGAAATTATTAGACTTGAAAAAAGAAAACAGCAAGTACAAATGATTTCACAAGGCATTCAAACGTATCTAAATTTGTTAGAAGGTGGTGAAAAACCAGCGGCGGCACTTGCACAAACAGCTATAACATCACAAG
>NZ_JAWOAR010000148.1:0-3222 GCF_046498435.1 Longimonas sp.
CCTGAAGCGTGTCCTCGCCAGAAAGGTCGATCTGGTCGACTTGAACGCTGCGACCGCCTGCGTAGAATGTCGCACCCGGCGCAAGTTCTTTCAGCGCCTGTGAGGCCGGACGGCGGTATTCTTTCGCCCAGATCTCCTCTCCGCGAAGGAGCACCGAACGCAAAGTGACGCCCTCTTCAGGGAAAGCGTAGTTGGGAAGGAGCCCCGATTCGGTGAGAAAGTTGTAGGTGCGCATGCTGCGAATCTGGGCATCGATACGCTGCAGCGCCGTCTTCTCCTGCCGTAGTTTATTGATCTCCTCCTCCGCCTGATTCGAAGCAGGTCCCTCTTCATGCTTCCGGATGCGGCTGCGAATGCGTTGTACGTCTCGCTTGATGGCCTTGCGGCGTTTTACAACTGATTCGAAGCGGCCCATCACCTGGTAGCGAAACCCGCCTTCTTTAGCGATAACGGAACGCAACTCCGAGGTATCGTCCTCATCCAGCGTATCTGAAAACAGCGCAATGAAGTCGGCAAACAGCTCATCCTCGTTCATCTCAACAAACGAGAGCCACGTATCGGGAAAGGCGCCCTCCACTTTTAGCGTGGGCAGCGCCCGCCCCAGCGTGCCAGGCACGGCCTGCGGGCCCACCTCGCCGGAGGCAATCCACCGGTCGAAGCAAAACGCGACAAACTGCCGGAAAAGCACGTAGGTGGCGTTGAGATAGATGCCCGGCGGCTCAATGGTGCCGGCGATCATCTCGGTCGGGTCCTCGAAGAAGTAGAGGTCGTGCGGCTGGCCGTTGGCGACGGTCACGTCCAGGGCATTGCCCGTGCGGCGCCCGCCGCGCCCGATGCGCTGCACAAAGTTCGACGGGCTGGGCGGCACCGAGCACAGCATGACCGTGGAGAGTTTGCCGATGTCCACGCCCATCTCAAGGGTCGGCGTACACGAGATCAGGTTCGGGTCCCACGGATGCTCGTTATGGTCGAATGCTTTTTCGAGGGTCTCCCGCTCCTCCCGCTCCAACAGTCCTGTATGCTCACGTGCAATGATGCGCCGCCGTGCGCTCTGGGTATACAGTTGGCGGTAGTAGTTGGGCGCATGCGCTTCAGAGGCATACCGGCCCGTGCACTGGTAGCGCAGGCAGCGCGTCCCTTGCCAGTCGTCTACCACGTCATGACCCACCGACGCGTTGTGGTCGCAGGTGTCGCAGCGTAGCTGACGGACCGCGGTGGTGACGCGGAGCGCATCGGGCCGCACGCCCCAGACGCGGACGCCTCTACTCGTCTCGCGTCGCTCCAGTAGATTATTCGTCACCAGTATGCTCAGCACGCGGTCGTACAGCTGGTCCATCACGCTGGAGAGCATCGGGTCATGCGCTCCAAAGCACTTGGTGGCCCAGGCCTGGAGCCAGCTATCGGCGTTGCCAGCCGGTGTCAGCACCGGGTCGAAGCGCTGGGTGCTCCGGCTCGCCACAAAGGCCGGCAGTCGCGAGCGGTAGCCATAGTTGGGCAGATGGTGCTGCCGGTTTAGCATATAGCTGTTTCCGCCCTGCTCAATGTAGCGATCCAGTTCGGGATGGTAGATCGCCCCCTGGTTCTTCATGTGGGCGATGAGCCCCCGCACAAAGCGAGCTACGTCGGTGGGAGCGACCTCACGCAGATCGCCGACGTTGTTCTGCAGCTCGGGCACCAGCGCATCAACAGCAGATTGCAGGCGACCCGTGTCAACCTGTAGAGTGGAGGCGCCGGTTTTCTCCAGCGTGCGCCCAATGCGGGCCCGAAAGCCGTACTCGCTCCACGTTTCCCAGCTAAGGCGTTTCCGCACGCGGGTTACGATGTCGGATTCGTCGGGCAGCGTGCCCTGCTCCAGCATCTGGTCGTAGTCGCGGAGCCAGCGCATGTCGGGGGCAATGAAGTTGGATACGAAGGCTTCTTTGCTGTACGTCTGTGTGTAGTGATCGGTGATCTGGCGCATGGCCTCATCCAGCGTGACCGGCTCAGATGCCTGGTCAACGTATTGCTGAATGGCGCTACGGATATTGAACCGGTACGTGCGCGACTCGAAGAAGCCCGCCCGGTGTGCTGCATCCTGTACCGAGTCGGAGAAGGTGAGTAGTTTCTTGTCGGTGTTGTATTCCGAGGCAAAGAGCTGCGAGATCATCACGCTGCTCAGGCTTGCTGCCCGCGATCCCATGATAGTTAGCGTGCTGGAAGCGCCGCAGTGCGGACAGTCCCGGACGCTCACCTGCGTATCGTCTTGTGTGGTGCGCTGCACGTGCGGCATGAACACGCGCAACAGCCCATCCTCCTGGTCGCAGGCCGTGCAGGCGTCGGCGTCGGCATCATTGAGGTGCAGGTCGTGCGTGCAGAGCTGGTGGTAGCGGCCCTCGGCATCGACGCGCTCGTCGGCACCAACGGGAAACGCAAACACGCACGACGGGTCGCTTGCAAAGAACTTCTGGTAGATGTTCTTCAGTCCCGTTCGAATGGTGGTTTCGTTGGGGCGCTGTATGCCTACCCATCCCATCGCGCCACACTCCAGACAGTGGGCGACCGGAAGGTGCCCGTCGTGCTCCGACTCGGGCAGGTCATCGTGGAACGCGAGCACGGGCGGATTATCCACCGAGGCGACCATGCGCCGCATCTCGCGAAGCCAGAGCTGTGTGCGAAGTTGTACAAACGGGCGGGCCTCGCCCCCGCTGTTGGATGCGGTGCGTGCCCACGAGAGCACGGACAGGAAGCTGCGGAGCATTGCGGTCTGCTGGCGGCGCGAGATGCCCTTAAGCTGTGGAAGACGCGCTTCGAGGCGGGCCGCGAGATCGCTGATTTCGGCGGGTCGATCGTCCAGCAGGTCGACAACGCTGTGGGTCATCAGATGCCGGCGTAGGGCCTCGCCCAGCGCAATGCGGCCCGCATCGGTCGTCAAGTCCCAGTCGCTACCGGTGCCCTCCGGAAACCAGTGCGGAATCTGAGCGGCGACATAGTCGGCGGGATGGGCCTGGGCTTCAGGCTGCAGGGCATCGTGTTGCTCCAAGTCCGGAAAGATCGTGTATCGCACCGGCTGCAAGAAGGCTTCTGCGGTCTGCCGGGTCTCCCCGATAACGGCTCCTTCCTCGAACGGGGTGTCGAACACGTCTTCGGCGTACTGGCGGAGCCGCGTGCTGTCTTCACTGCCGCCGAGCGTGGCGGAGGTGCCGACGCAGCAGAGCCCGCCTTCGGAGACGCCCAGTCGATCTT
>NZ_JAWOAR010000154.1:0-8887 GCF_046498435.1 Longimonas sp.
TGACCTCTTCTGCTGGCACCAATGCCCCACGCTTCGATCAGAATGTTGTGGCGATGTGGGACGACAGCGACTCGGACGAAAGCACCGGCGGCACCGGCGCGTACATCACAGCCGATGCCAGCACGCCGCTGGGCCACGGAAGCGCCGCCTTGCTCTACCTCCAGGACGATGCCCGCGACCCGGTCGAATCCGGCGGGCTCACCATCTCGCTGGATGAGGGCACCAGCGCCACGCGGCATGGCACGGCCCCGGTCGTGCGCGACGACCTCACCCGAAGCGCGCGCTGGCACCTGCTCGGCAACCCGTACCCGACCGATTACGAGCTGTCGTCGCTCACTACCGGCGGGAGCCCGATCGCTGGCAACGGCTTTAAGGCGGACGCGCAGATTTACGATGCCACGGCGGGCGGCTGGGAACTGGTAGACACCGAGACGGAGACGCTGGCTGCGTGGCAGGGGGCGTTCATCGAGCGGAGCGATCCCGACAACGGGCCCACAGAGGTCACGTTCGAACCCGACGGACGCACCGATTCCAATGCGCCCTTCATTGGAAGCGAGATGCAAGGGCCAACGGTAGCCTCGGAAGGCGTGCAGCGGGGCACGCTCTGGCTGGAAGGCGTCGTGACTGACGCGTCGGGCGATCCGGTGGCCACCGACCAGGCCATTGGGGTGCGCTTTCACGAGAGCGCGACCGATGGCTGGGATGCGTGGGACACCTCAAAGCTTGCGCCCTTGGAGGCGCCCTCGCTCATGCTCAGCGCACAAGGCACGGGCGGAAGCGGCACCGAAGCGTCCAAAGCGGTCGAGAGCCGCCCGTGGCCGCAGAGCCCGGATGATCCGGACGCAGAGCTCACGGCAGTGCCGATGGCCGTGCAGGGGAACCAACTGCCTGAGGACGGCACGCTCACGCTTCGGGTGCGCGAGTGGGACCTGCCGGACACGTGGGCCGCGGAACTGATCGACACGCAAGGCACCTCCACCGAAAGCGACGACCAGACCGTGCCCCTGGAGCCGGGCATGGATTACCAGGTGGACGTAAGCAGCCTCAGCGCCAATCCAGAGACCGAACGGTTCGTGGTGCAGATTGCGCCGAACACAGGGGCGCTGCCGGTAGAACTTGCCGGGTTCGAGGCGCAGCGCTCGGGCGATGAGGCCATCACGGTGCAGTGGGAGACGCTCTCCGAGACGAACAACGCCGGGTTTGAGGTGCAGCGGTCGGTCCCCTCCGACGTAGAGACGTCCCGGCGGGACGTGTCTACAGGCGAATCGTGGGAGACGGTTGCACGTCTGGACGGCGCCGGCACCACCGACGAACCCCAATCCTACCGGTTTGAGGACGCGGACCTGCCCTACGCCGCCGACAGCCTCTCGTACCGCCTCCGCCAGGTGGACACCGACGGCACCGAATCCTTCAGCGAGGCGGTGACGATTGCGCGACTGGTCACCGAAGCGGAGCTGTTGCCGACGTACCCGAACCCGGCGCGCAGCACAGCGACCGTGCGGTTTGCGGTGCCAGAGCGGCAGGACGTGCGCATTCATCTCTACGACATGCTGGGCCGGCGCGTGCAGACGGTCGTGGATACCGGAGCCGAGGGCCGTACCGAGCAGGTGCTGGACGTAAGTCGGCTCGCCAGCGGCACGTATTTCCTGCAGATGGAGACCGAAGACGGACCCGTCGACACGCAACGGGTGACGGTAGTGCGGTAAGCCCTGGCCCTATGCCTTCCGGCCCCTGGGCAACGCGTCGCCAAGTGGGGCTGTGTGTGATGCCGGGTGGGCACGAGGCTCTCGCTTTCCCCATGAAAACCGTCTCCCGCGCTCGGTCTTTATCGTCCCTCTATTTCATTGTCCCCACCACCTGATATGTCCTTTACCTCTCATGCATCCACCGTGGATGCGCTGCTCTTTGCCGGTGCGCTTCTCATTGTGAGCGCCGGGTTTGCCTTGGTGTTCGTGAGCTTTGACACGGGGCCGCCTCCTGCTGAATGGGGGGATTCCTCTGCGTACAGTGCAGCGTCGTCATCGCACGTCCAGTCGATGCCAGGCACGGTGGATGCGCTTTCATCAGGGGTGCTCACCGGCAACATCTTCGACGGCCTGCCCGGGCGCTCCGGGACCTCCATTACACCTATGCCGTGGCCCTCGTCTGGGGCCACGGCATCGGCAGGTCAGGCCTCCCGCGGAATGGGTTTTGCATCCCATGCTGAGACCGCGCCTTCCACGTTTGGTCCAGCGGGGGCTACCTCGACGGGAGCGTCTTCAACTGGGGCATCGCGTGGGAGCGGAGCATCTGCCGATCCGGGCGGATGGGCGGGGGCGCTGGCGTCGAGTAGCGGGGAGTTGCGGTCGTTGGAACGGCAGGTGGGTGCGATTGAACGGCATCTGAGTCGGCGTTCGGGAGGCGCTTCGGGCGCGCAGACGATGCAGGGCGACGAACGGCTGGCCGATGGGTTCGGGACGGCCCTGCTGGGGCCGAGGATGCACAATGAAGACGAGGCGCCGCTTCCGAGTGATCCCCTTGACCCCAATCCCCCATTGCCGCCCGACCCGGTTCCGGTGGATGGCGGGCTGGCGTTGCTCCTTGCAGCAGGCGGGCTGTATGGTGCGCGTCGGCTACAACATAGCGGGTAAAGCATCCGGGCGGCCTGGTGTAGAACGCCCCCTATGCGTCGCATCCAAGCTGATCTTTCAGCGTCTGCGCCCGGCGGCGGCTCATGGAAAGCGTGGTTTCGCTATCGTCCATGAACACTGCGAAGGTGCTATTGGGCTTCCGCTCGATGCGCGCTACGTGGTTCACGTTCACGATGGTGGAGCGATGAATGCGGACGAAGTGCGTATCGGGCAGTTGCTCGGTCCATTCGCTGAGGGTGGTTGTGGTGAGCGCACTGGCGCGTTCGTTGAGATGAAGCCGGGTGTAGTTGCCGGATGACGCAATGTGGCGGATGTCGGCAATGCGGATGAAGCGCGGCTGGCGACCCTCCTCGTAGAAAAATAGATCGTCGTATCGAAACGACGCATCGCCACGGCTGGCGCCCTGGGGAACCGCAGCGTCGGTAGCACGCACGCGGCGAAGGGCCTCGGACAGGCGGTCGGGCGCTACGGGCTTTAGGAGGTAGTCCAGCGCATTCACCTCGAACGCGCGCACCGCATACTGGTCGTGCGCCGTCACGAAGACCACCTGCACCGGCGCCTCGATCCGGTCGAGCAGGTCGAAGCCCGTTTCGCCGCGCATCTGCACATCCAGCAGCACCACATCGGGGGGCGTCTCATCAATCAGCGTGGCGGCTTCGTCAACAGAGGCGGCCTCGCCGACCACCGTTGCGTGGTCCTGTTCGGCAACCGTGCTTCGAAGGGCCTTGCGGGCCAGTCGTTCGTCGTCTACAATGAGGATGCGAAGCGAATCAGCCATGGTTTGCGCTGGTTGTTCGTGCAGGGGAAGCGATCTCGATGCAGGCGCGCACCCAGCCGTCGTCTTCTGTGAGCGCAAAGCGGTGCGCATCGGGATACTGCGCCTGAAGACGCGCCTGCACGTTGGTGAGTCCAGTATCGGTGCTCTCGTCCGTGGGCGCATCTGTGCGTAGATGACCGGTGTTGGCAACTGCGATGCGGAGGCGGTCATCTGTGAGCGTAGCCGTGAGGCGCACGCGCAGCGGAAACGGGCTCGTGTGCTGGCCGTGCTTGACGGCGTTCTCGATTAAGGGCAGCACCAGAAACGCGGGTACGGGCTGGCGTCTGGCCTCCGCCTCCACATCAACCGTAACCTGAAGATCGTCTTCAAAACGCATTTTTTCAATCGCAAGATAGTGCTGTACAGCCTGCACCTCCTCATCGAGCGATACCATGAGCGTGTCGTCATCGAGGAGCGAGTACCGCAGAAAGCCCGACAGTTCGTGCACGGCCTCTTTTACGCGGCGCGGACTTTCATCGGCGAGGGCCTTGATGGTGTTGAGCGCGTTGAAGAAGAAGTGCGGATTGAGTTGGTAGCGAAGCATCTGTAGGCGGGCGCGTTGGGCCTCTGCATCCGCCCGAAACACACGCTGTTGCTGCACCTGCCGTTCGTTCCAGAACGCAATGCCCAGATAGCTACCGCTCCAGACGAGCAGTACCATCGGAAAGGCGGCCGGATGCGAAAGCATGGAGCCCTGTCCGGGAAGAACGCCGACATACGCCATTACGGGCAGCTCGAACGGATCGATGTAGGTGGCGCCCCAATGATTTAGGCCCGCCCATGCCAGTCCGAATCCCACAGAGCCAAGTGCCACAGCGAGGCTTTGCCAGCCCCAATGCCATCGTGAGATGCCCAGCGCGTAGTAAGCCCAGCCGAGCAGCGAGCTAACGAGCAATCCCAATCCAGTGGCCCAGAGCGCCTGCTGCTGCACGATAGCAGGAAACGGGTTGTACGGGCGCAGGGTCACGTAATACACGACCCCGTAGACCAGCCAGCCCACAAGCTGCACGGTGCCGAGTCCGACCCAGGGGAGGCGGTCATCGCGCAGGAAAAGGGGCATAAGCGACAGAAAGCTATGGAACGTGAGGCGTGTGGGCCCTAAAGTATGACCATGCGTGCCGATAGATGCGATGGTAGATCTGGTGAGCGGTTCGTGCGCTGGACGAACGGTGCATCTGATGGGGGATGCGAAGATACAACTCGTAACCATTATTCATCACGGGCCTGAAGACGGGCTGTGGCTATGCAGATTCGACCCATTGTGTACGGGTGCCTGGTGCTGTGCAGTATGCTGGCGGCCTGCGGGCCGTCGGAGCAGGAGCAGGCGTATGCCGAAGAAGCAGAAGCAGCGGCTTCGGAATGGCTCGCGCTGGTTGACGCGAAGAAATACGAGGCTTCGTGGTCAGAAGCAGCCGGTTTCTTCCGGTCCCAGATTACAGCGGAACAGTGGGCGCAGATTGTTGAGCAAGGTCAACATCAGCTTGACCTTGAATCGTTTGAAGGCCGCACACTGATTGCCGCACGCTACACTGATTCGCCACCGGAGCAGCCGCAGATGAGCGAGCTATCCGGGCAGGCCCCCGAAGAGTACGTGGCCATCCAGTACCGGGCCGACTACGGAAAGACGATGATCGAAACGATAAAGCTTACTCGAGAGGATGGGGCATGGCGCGTCATAGGATACCACATTCGTCCCGAAGACGGATGGTCGGGTCCGTGAACGGCTGTGCATCGTGAATCTACACACTGTATCCCAAAAACGAAAACAAACCATGCAGATTGTACAACGACTTGTGATTGTTCTTGCACTTGCTGCACTCATGCCGTGGGCCGGGCCCGCACAGGCCCAATCGCTCGATACCGTGGTCGGGTCATGGCAGGGGCAGTTGGAGGCAGGGGGCACCGAGCTTCGGGTGGTCTTCCATATCGAACAGGAGGCCGATTCGCTTACGGCCACGATGGACAGCCCCGATCAGGGCGCCACGGGCATCTCGGTTGAGACGGTGCGCGTGCAGAATGATACGCTCACGCTCGACGTGCCTTCAATCAATGGAGCGTACGTGGGCACGATGACGGATGCCGAGACCATTGAGGGCTCATGGACGCAAACGGGACAGTCGTTTCCGCTGACGCTCACGCCCACCGACGATAGCACGGCCGAGGCGCCGGAGCGTCCGCAACACCCCGAGCCGCCGTATCCGTATGCCGAAGAGGAGGTGCGCTTCCCGAATGCCGATGACGGCTTTACCCTGGCGGGCACGCTTACGGCTCCAGAGGGCGATGGACCGCATCCCGCTGTAGTGCTCGTGAGCGGGTCTGGGCCGCAAGATCGCAACTCTGAGCTGATGGACCATCGGCTGTTCCATGTGCTGGCCGACCACCTCACGCGCCAGGGCCTTGCGGTGCTGCGCTACGACGAGCGCGGGGTGGGCGAGTCGGAGGGGCCTTCGTTTCCCGCATCGACGACCGAAGCGTATGCCCGCGATGCGGCTTCGGCAGCGCGATTCTTGAAGGGGCGTCCCGAGGTGGATGCCGAGCGCGTGGGCCTGATCGGACTGAGCGAAGGCGGTCTGGTGGGACCCATGGTGCACACCCAACACGAACCGCTCGCATTTCTGGTGCTGATGGCAGGGCCAGCGGTGTCTGGGCGCGATATCATCATTGAGCAGCAGGCCCGTATGGCGGCAGTGCAAGGGGCTGAGGCATCGGTAGTGGATTCAACGCGCAGGACCCAAGAGCGTATGTTTGATGCGGTGTTGGGTGCCTCTGATTCGTCGGCAGTCGCCGACACGCTACAGTCGGTGTTTGATGCAGAAGGCGTGCCCGAGGCCCAGCGGAATGCGCAGATCGAGCGGTTTACGGCTCCGTGGTTTACGTTCTTCTTGAAGTACGACCCCCAGCCCGTGCTCACACAGCTCGACATTCCAGTGCTTGCGCTGTTTGGCTCGAAGGATCTACAAGTGCCCCCCGAGCAGAACGCCGAGATTATGCGGTCGGCGTTGGAGGAGAGTCCAAGCCCCGACGCCACGGTCGAAGTGCTCGACGGACTCAACCACCTGTTTCAGCCGGCCGAGACGGGGCATCCAACCGAGTACAGTCAGATTGAGACCACCATGGCGCCCAAGGCGCTGGAGCGTGTGTCTGGGTGGATACGTGAGCAGGCGGAGTAGCCGAACGAGAGCGAACGGAGTAACTTGTGCCGAATGCTTTCGGGTACGTGTTTAGCGCAGGAAGAAACAGGTGCAAGCACACCGCCCGAAGCCGCTCCCCTGGAGAGGGGAACAGATGAGAGTTTGCACCTGCCCCACCCCACCACGTCATCCTGAGATGCTTCACTGCGTTCAGCATGACTACACAGGAGGGAGCGCTTCACAATGCCGAGCTGTTGTTCGCGCCCCCAAGTCATCCTGACGCCCTTGGTCAGAAGGATCACGTCTCGTCGCCTGGCACAACCAGCATGACCTACGGCCCCTCTGCCGTGCGACGCGAGCTGTTCAGGGGCACAACCGGCATGACCCTTCGGGCCCCTCTGTCCCGCTCTAACCTGGCCTAAACACCGCCGGGCATAGGTTCGCAGGCTATAAGTCCCTAAACACGTATAGAGCCTCGCGACGAGATGACATTCGTGAGTTGCAACTGCGTACGTCCTGACCAAGAGGGCGATCACTCATGATCTAACAGTTACCCAGCAATCTACATATCACCATGCGTACGCAAACAACGCAGTCAAACGACTCTTCTGAGCACTACCGCCATACCCAGCCGGGCTATGTAACAGTTATCGCAGGGCTTGCAGGAATGCTTGTCACATATAGCAGCGCTATGACCGAAGAGGACGCGCTCACTGCGCTGAGCCTGGCTGTGATGGGCAGGGTGGGTGCGATTACCGCACTGTTCGCAAGCCTCACGACTGAAGTCAGTGACCAAGAATTCCGGTTCTACTTTGGTCCGGGGTTCTGGACACGCACGTTTCCGCTTGATACAATCCAGAGCGTGGAGGTCGTACGCAATCCAATATGGTACGGGTGGGGCATTCGCTATACGCCTGCAGGGTGGCTCTACAACGTGTCGGGGCGCTCAGCGGTTGAGATCGACTTGGGCTCCGAAGGAGTGATTCGCGTGGGCACGGACGAGCCGGAGCAGCTGACCCGCGGATTGCGACAGGCGATGGAATCGGCATAACAGATCGCGGCTGCAAGCGGCGTATTGGGGGGAGCATAGCAGGTGGGGATTCCTGCGAGATTCCTTCGCGAAAAGCGCGCAAACCCCTGTATCCCCAGAAACTAAATGTTACGACAACGTAGAAACATAATGCCAATGCGATCTGACCGACCCCTGTACCATCCTTCCATGTCTTATGCCTAACTTTCAACTAAACGCCGACCCGTTCGACGCCCGCGATACATTCGACACGGGTTCGGGCGAGGCGTATCTGTACCGCCTGAGTGCCCTCGAAGACGAAGGGTACGAGCTTGACCACCTGCCCGTGTCCATCCGTGTGCTGCTGGAGGCGATGCTCCGCGAGTGCGATGGCACGCTCATCACCGAAGATAATGTGCGCCGCTTCGCGCAGTACGACCCGAGCGCGCCTGCCGAGGAAGAGATTCCGTTTGTGCCCTCGCGTGTGCTGCTTCAGGACTTTACCGGCGTGCCCGCTGTGGTTGACCTGGCGGCGCTGCGCTCGGCGATGGACCGCCTGGGCGGTAATCCGAACGAGATCAATCCGCAGGTGCCGGTGCACCTCATCATCGACCACTCGGTGCAGGTGGATCACTTCGGGACGGCCGAGGCCATCAAGCTCAACTCCGAGATCGAGTTTAAGCGCAACCGCGAGCGCTACGAGTTTCTGCGCTGGGGCAGCGAGGCCTTCGAAAACTTCTCGGTCGTGCCGCCCGCCAGCGGCATCTGTCACCAGGTAAACCTCGAATACGTAGCTCGCGGGGTGTGGACGCGTCCCACCAACACGGGCATCGACCTGGCGTATCCCGACTCGCTTGTGGGTACGGACAGCCACACCACCATGATCAACGGTCTGGGTGTGCTGGGTTGGGGCGTGGGTGGCATTGAAGCCGAGGCCGCCATGCTCGGCCAGCCCATCTACATGCTGATGCCGGAAGTCATCGGTGTGAACATGACGGGCGAACTCGCGGAAGGCGCCACCGCAACCGACCTGGTGCTCACCGTCACCGAAATGCTGCGCGAGTACGGCGTGGTGGGTCGCTTTGTGGAGTTCTTTGGTCCGGGGATGCAGACGCTCACGGTTCCCGACCGCGCAACCATCGCAAACATGTCGCCCGAGTACGGCGCCACGATGGGCTTCTTCCCGATCGACATCATCAGCTTCCGCTATTTCGTTGCTCTCCTGTATCTCCGTTTCTTTTTCATTATTTAATTCTGTTTCTGTTTCTGTTTCGTTGTTTGTTGTTTCTGTTGGTGGTTC
>NZ_JAWOAR010000223.1:0-3123 GCF_046498435.1 Longimonas sp.
AACCAAAAATAATAAGGCAAACGGTTCATGGGATACAGCCTTGACGCGATCGACGCGCAGATTCTGTCGCTCTTGCAGCGCGACGGACGCATGCAGCGCAACGCCATCTCTGAAGAGGTGGGGCTGTCGGTGTCGGCGGTGAGCGAGCGGATGCGCAAGCTGGAGGCCCACGGCATCATCAAGGGCTACCACGCTGTGATCGACGCCAAGCGCCTGCGCCTCGACATCACGGCTTTCATCCGCGTACGCGTAGACGGCTCCGAGCACTACGACCAGTTTGTGAACGAGGTCACGGACATGCCCGAAGTGCTGGAGCTGCACTCCATCACCGGCGAAGGGTCGCATGTGCTCAAGATCCGCACGAAAAACACCACCACGCTGGAGCGCTTTCTCTCCCAAATACAGGCGCTGCCCGGCGTGTCGGGTACCTCTACGAGCATTGTGCTGAGCTCCTTCAAGGAAACCCGTGCCGTGCCCACCGAACCCATGGACGCGTTTGCCCCCGATGACGCGTAACCTGCGCGCATCCCCCTGTTTTCGCATTCCTTACAACGACACGATACGTATGATGACCAAAGCCGACATCTTAGATCGCATCGACGAAGAGGGCGTAGACTTCCTGCGCCTGCAGTTCACCGACATTCTCGGGACCGTCAAGAACGTCTCGATTCCGGCAGGCCAGGCCGAGAAAGCGTTCAGCGAGGGCATCTACTTCGACGGCTCCTCCATTGAGGGCTTTGTGCGGATTCAGGAATCCGACATGCGCCTGGAGCCCGACCCAGATACCTTTGCCGTGCTGCCCTGGCGCAGCCGCCGCTCCGACGGCACCGTGTCGGCCCGGCTCATCTGCGACGTGATGAACACCAGCACGGGCGAGCCCTTCGAAGGCGATCCGCGCTTTGTGCTGCGTCGTGCCATTGAGCGCGCCGAGGACCTGGGCTACGAGCTCAATGCTGGTCCCGAGCCCGAGTTTTTCATCTTCGAGCAGGATGAGGAAGGCCGCGCCACCACCAAAACGCACGATTCGGGCGGCTACTTCGACCTGGGCCCGAAAGACATGGCGCAGGAGATTCGCGCCGAGATCATCTACATGCTGCAAGCCATGGGCTTCGAGGTCGAGGCCAGTCACCACGAGGTGGCCCGCGGGCAGCACGAAATCGACTTCAAGTACGACGACGCCCTCACCACCGCCGATAACATCGCCACGTTCCGTGCCGTGGTGCGTGCGGTGGCCGGACTCCACGGCGTGCACGCCACCTTTATGCCGAAGCCCATTTCCGGCATCAACGGGTCGGGCATGCACACGCACCTGTCGCTCTTCCAGGACGGCAGCAATCTCTTCCACGACGATGACGACGAGTTCAACCTGAGCGAAGAGGCCTATGCGTTCTTGGGTGGGATTCTGGAGCACGCGCCCGCTCTTACAGCCATCTGCAACCCCACGGTCAACTCGTACAAGCGCCTTGTGCCCGGCTACGAAGCGCCCATCTACATTGCATGGAGCGATGTGAACCGCTCGGCGCTGGTGCGCAAGCCCGCCGCCCGCGTGCCCGCCGCCTCGCGCATCGAACTGCGCTCGCCCGATCCCTCGTGCAACCCGTACCTGGCTCTTGCCGTGATGCTGCACGCCGGACTCGACGGCATCGAGAAGGGCATGGAAGCGCCCGGACCGGTCCGCGAAAACATCTACGACTTCACCGAAGCCGACCGCATCGACCGCGGCATCGAAACGCTGCCCAGCACGCTCGGGCAGGCGGTGAACGCACTCAAAGAAGACGACGTCATCCTCGACGCGCTCGGACCGCACGTCAGCGAGAAGTTTATTGAGGCGAAGACGGTCGAATACACCGAGTACCTCGCCTCCGTATCTGGATGGGAGCTGGAGCGCTACCTCGAAACGTTCTAACGCCTGGTTTAAATGGATACGCAGCGGCGCCGCACGGTCCGCTGTACAAACATCGACCGCCGGAGGGCCGCCGCACAGGCGATGCTCCGGCGGTTTTTTGGTATGGGCCGCTCATCGTTCCAGTATCCAATGGGCGTTTCTCCTTGAGCACTTCCTCTTGAAATTGTGTCAAGATCGATGGATCAGCCAATCCCCATCTAAGGCGCGGGGTATGGCTCAACGTCTGCTCTTACTCAAATGCTATGCCTGATATGCCTACCCGCATCCCCCTAACGCGTCTTTCGCACGCTGCTGACCTATCGCTGCCCGAGCACGCTACGCCGCACAGTGCAGGCGTAGACTTGCGCGCCGCCCTCCCCGAAGACGCTCCGCACACGCTGGAGCCCGGAGCACGCACGCTTGTGCCAACCGGACTCAAAATTGCGCTTCCTGCAGGATGCGAAGGGCAGGTGCGTCCCCGCAGCGGACTTGCCGTGCGTACGGGCGTTACCGTCCTGAATGCGCCCGGGACCATCGACGCCGACTACCGGGGCGAGGTGAAGGTCGCGCTCATCAACTTGGGGCAAGAGCCGGTGACCATCGAGCGTGGCATGCGCATCGCCCAACTCGTGGTGGCGCGCTACGAACCCGTCGATTGGAACGAGGTCGACACGCTGGAACCCACCACCCGCGGCACAGGTGGATTTGGATCCACCGGCACGTCTTAACGATGACTTACTCCGAATCGGCCGGATACCATGCGCATTGACCGACTCTGCGTTCAGAACTTTCGTTGCTTTCCCGATCATGTGTTTCCATTCAATCCGCATTTTAATGTGCTGATTGGCGAAAACGGGGTCGGGAAGAGTGCGCTGCTCAAAGCGGTGCGCATTGCAATTGCAAGCTGGTTTTTAGGCATCAAGGATCGCCATGCCGTTGGAATTCGCAACGACGACGTGCGTATGGTGGGGCGCGCCTTCGACGCTGGCGAGTTCACCTTTGAAGAGCAGTGGCCGGTTACCGCTGAAGCGTGTGGAACGGTTTCCACTGACGAGACGCGTCAAGACGAATCTGTGCTCGAATGGAGCCGGCTATGGATGCATCATAGGTATTAGTTCCATTGATTTGTTCGGGATGCTCTACATCGTTTTCTCCGGCATAAATTACGGCTTTATTGTCAGGTTCGGGTTGTTCGTTGCTTACATAATAACTACCTCCGTTAAAATTTATTGTCCCGG
>NZ_JAWOAR010000282.1:0-7428 GCF_046498435.1 Longimonas sp.
CACGCACTTGTCATCCCCGACGATGGCTCCTTCGTCTACGTGGGCAGCCTGGCCACAAACCAGCTCATCGGACTGAATGCCGACACCCAACGCGGCGAGGTCACTCCGCTCGACGGCCCCACACACGTTATGGTGCAGATGGCCGCCTCCCCAACCAGCGCTACCGTGGTAGGCACCGGCCAGGTGACGGGCCAGCTCTTGTTCTTCACGCGCGAAGACAATGGCGCACTTGCCCCCGATACCTCGCTGCAGGTAGGCAGCCAGCCCTGGCATCCCGTCTACAGCCCCGACGGCGAACGCATCTACGTGCCCAATAAAGAGTCGAACACCATTAGCGTGGTGGATGCCGAAGCCCGCACCGTGGCCGAAACCATTGAGCACCCCTCGCTCACACAGCCCCACGGAACGGCCCTTTCTCCCGATGGGCGCTACCTCTATGTCTCCAATAATCATCGCCAAATGGACATGGATATGGACGACATGGAAGGGAATATGGAAGAGGATATGGAGGACGAGATGGAGCAGGATAATAGGGAGCACGAAGAGATGGACCACGGCGATCATGAGGGCGATCATGAGCATGAAGAGAATCACGACCACGAAGCGATGCACGATACGCCCTCCAGCGAAGCCGACACCGCCGATGTGCCGTCGGGCAACAACGGCACGATTAGTGTCATCGATACCGAAACGTTGGAAGTGGTTGACGTGATCGAGGTCGGCGAATACCCCACCGGAATTGGCACCCGCGTGCGTCCGTAACCCGCTCGCCGGTTCGTATGCCCGCTCCCCTACCCAATTGTATCTTTTTGTTTTTGTATCGCTTATGCTAACTCGCCCTTTGCGTTTTGTGGTGCCCCTGTTCATGGCTGCTGCGCTGATGCTTAGCGCCTGCAGCAGCACATCGGAAACGCCGGAGTCATCGCCCCCTGCCGATATCGATGTGCCCGAAGAGGAGGAACTCGGCCTCTTCGTGCGCGACATTGCGCCGTTCCCAGTGCTCGATACCGAGGGCAACCCGCTTGCCCACCCCTTTCTGGGCGGATTCAACACCCCCCGCCCGCAGTTTGTGGATATTAACGACAACGGGCACCCCGATCTGTTTGTGCAGGAGCACAGCGACCAGCTCATGTTCTTCACCAACGAAGGCGGAGCCGATTCGACACGCTCGCTTACGTGGCAGACCGACCGGTTTCAGGATATTGAGGTGGGCGAGTGGTTCCGGTTTGTAGATGCCAACCAGGACGGCGTGTACGACCTGCTGACGGAATCGCCGTACAACTACATTCGCTACTATCGGAATACCGGCACCGCCACCGAGCCACAGTTTGAACTGGCTGCCGATACGCTGCGCGATGAGAATGGAGAGGCCATCTTTTCGGATCGGCAGAACATCCCCAACATCACCGACCTGAACTGCGATGGGCGTCCCGATCTGCTGCTGGGTCGCCTCGACGGCACCATCACCCACTACCGCGCCACCGGGTTCGATGACGACGGGGTGCCGATCTTTCAGCATGTCGAGGATCGGTTTGAGGATATCGAGATTGTGGAGGAGTTTGCCCCCGGTGCAAGCGCAAACCCAAACCGGCACGGCGCAAACTCGCTCACCTTCGCCGACGTCAACGACGATGGCCACGTAGACCTGCTCTGGGGCGATTTCTTCGAATCCAGCCTGCTGTATTTCGAGAACCGCGGGTCGTGCAGCCGCCCCGACCTTACCAGCGAGCCCACTCCGTTTCCTCCGCCGGAACCCGCCTCAACCAGTGGATATAACGCTCCGGCGCTTACAGACTGGACCGGCAATGGACACCTCGATCTGTTCATTGGTGTGCTGGGCGGGGCCTACGACCCCAATTCTACGCTCGACGACAACTTCTACTTCTACGAGGCCGATGGCGATGGCAGCTACACCAAGCGCACCGAGCGCTTCCTGAATGGCATCGACGTGGGTAGCGAAACCAGCGCTGCGTTTGGCGATCTGACAGGCAACGACGCCCCCGATATGCTGCTGGCTAACCGAATTGCTCCGGAAGACCGGCAGACCTCGCATATCACGTTCTACGAAAATACCGGCTCCCCTGCCGAGCCGCAACTCGAAGCGCGAAAGATTCTCGACATGCCCGATAACTACCACTATGCCCCCGCCCTGGCCGACCTGACCGGCGATGGCCAGCTCGATCTGATTGCAGGGATGTGGAACGGCACCATCGCCATTCATCCCAACACCTCCGACGACACCGACGCTGCCGTCTCGTTTGCTAACGAGCCGCTGCTCACGCTTGAACTGCCACGCGGCGGAAATGCGAACCCCGCACTGCTGGATGTGACGGGCAACGGCCAGCTGGATATTGTGGCCGGCGCTTCGAACGGACGCCTCTACGTGTTCGAGAATACAAGCACCAACGGCGATGTGTCATTTACCGCTCACGAGGACCACCCGTCCGTCGCCGATGTGAAGCGCGACCGCCGCAGCGCCCCCGCCTTCGCCGACCTAACGGGCAACGGCCTGCCCGATCTGGTCGTTGGAGCCGAGCAAGGCGGGCTGGTTATGCACCGCAACACGGGCAGCGAAGGGGATCCCGCCTTCGCATCCGATTCTGAAGAACTGCCGGTGATTGCCCCGGCGCAGGTTACGCCGTCATTTGTGGATATGGAGGGCAACGCCTACCCGGCACTGGTTGTGGGCACCGAGAGCGGGGGACTGCAATACTACGAGATCACCGATACGCTGTAGCGCTCTGTCAACCCTCATTTTGATGGTTGCCCGGGCATCATCCCCCAACGAAGCCTGTCATGGTGAGCGCAGTCGAACCATCTCCTTGGTGTTTAGCAGGAACTTTTCGGGGCGGCACAGCACGCGTATCCATCTCGGTTTAACCTACAGAATGATCTGTGACACAGCAGTAGCCGATTCCTCCTCGGCGATACGGGCTGCGGTATCGGAAAACGGGCGGAACGTGCACTCCAGTTCGGTGCGGGCGCGCGTAGTGTCGTAGCGCATGGTGCGGGAAGCGGTGTGGGCCATGGTGCGCGAGAAGCGCGGCGTAGCACGCGTAAGCCACGCCCAGGCCTCCGCCAATCCGCCCGCCACGCGCAGCCAGCCTTCTGAGATGACCCGCTCGGGGGCCTCCACGCCGTGCGCCTCGGCCAGCGTGCCGATGATCTGGGCCCACGACAGGTTTTGACTGCCCAGAATGTAGCGCCGTCCCGTAGTGCCGTGCAGCATCGCCCGGCGCATCCCCATGGCTACATCTTCGGCATCAACCACGCATGTCCCGCCGGGAGGCACACCGGGCAGGCGCTCGCTGCGCACGGCCTGCACAATCTGATGCGTGCTGGCGTCGGGGCGTCCCGTGCCAAAGACGAGCGCCGGGTTTACGATTACGGCATCGAGCCCTTCGGCAATGCTGCGATGCACCTCCAACTCCGATTCGCGCTTGGTCTGCGCATAAGCCGAGCGGGTAGGCCCGCCCGTCCAGGCGGTGTCTTCCGAGATCAGTCCCTCATGGGATGCAGGGCGCCCCAGCGCAGCGATGCTTGACGTGTGCACCACACGGGCAACGCCCTCCTGCCGGGCCGCATTCAGGACATGCGCCGTCCCCTGCACGTTTACAGGACGCAGCGTACGCAGGTCGCCCCCCAAATCGACGCGGGCAGCAGCATGGTACACGTGCGTAATGCCGTGCATGGCCTGCCGCACCGTATAGCCCTCGGTCAGATCGCCTACGGCATGCTCCACCGCACCGGCGGCCTCGCCAAGTGCATCGAGGGGCGAGTTAGGACGCCGCAAGATGCGCACAGTGGCGTCTTGCGCCACTAACTGACGTACCAGAGCCGACCCGACAAGTCCGGTAGCTCCTGTTACGAGAATGCGCATAAGCAGTCGGGAATCGCGAATTAAAAACAGAAGGAGGCAGCCTGCGCCTCCCCAACGAGATGCGTGAGTGGACCGCTACGCATCCAGATCCAGTTCGATGAGCAGGGCATCCTTCTCGACCGCGTCCCCTTCACTTACATGAATGGCCTCAACCGTGCCCGGTCCCGGCGCCGACAGTTCGTTTTCCATCTTCATGGCTTCGAGCACGAGCAGGCCCTCATCGGCCGCAACCGTGTCGCCTTTCGACACGAGCACATCGAGCACCAGGCCGGGCATGGGGGCCCGGATTTCCGCTTCGCCTGCATCGGCATCTGCTTCGAGTCCAAACGACTCCAGCAGCATCGCACGCTCGTCTTTGACCTGCACCTCGGTCATCCGCCCGTTGATGGTGACGCGGTAACGATTGCCGTCGAGCGGCTCCACCGCAGCCGATACACTCATGCCATCCACAATAAGCGACAGGTAGCCCGGCCCCACACGCTCTACCGAAATATCGGTGGCAGCTCCCTCAGGGGGAGCCTCGTCGAGCACGAGACCTCCGTCGTCGGTCACCGTACAATCGAAGGAGCGCTCATCGAGATCGGCGCGATACGACGTGTCAGACATAAGCGGGAGCGGGGGCGTTTACGAGATTCAGCGGGATACAGCGGCGGTGCGCTGTGATGATACCATTGCACAACCAACACGACAATATACGAACGCGCTGCGCCATTCGCAGTTTACGCTTTGCAAAGCCTCCTTTGATTTTCCTTGCCCCGCATGTCCGACACGCTCTCTGCCGACCAAGTGATCTGGGCGTACACACAGGGCCTTTTCCCAATGGGCACGCCCTACACGCAGACGATTCAGTGGCACTCGCCGGATCCACGCGGCGTGATTCCGCTCGATGCGTTTCACATGCCCCACAACCTGGCCAGGCACGTGCGGCGTGGTACGTTTACCGTACGCACCAACACCGCTTTCCCTGACGTGATCGCAGGCTGTGCCGACCGCGACGAAACCTGGATCACACCGCCGATTCAGGAAGTGTTTACCGAACTGCATCATCGCGGCGTAGCGCACAGCGTGGAGTGCTGGACCGATGACGGGCTTGCGGGCGGACTCTACGGCGTGGCCCTGGGCGGAGCGTTCTTTGGCGAGTCGATGTTCTTTCGCGCGTCGTATGCCTCGAAGGTCGCCCTGGCCCACCTCGTACGGCAGATGCGCGCGGGCGGCTATCAGCTACTCGACACGCAGTACACCACCAAGCATCTGGAGCGCTTTGGCGCCCGCGAGGTGCCGCGCGCCCGCTACCTCGACATCCTGCGCACCGCGCTCGACGTAGACTGCCCGTGGTGGCCGCTGCCGAACGAACCCTTCGACTGCCTGCCGGATATGAAAGACGCACCCGACTTTGACCCTGTGCCGTCGTAGCTCGGGCTCCTCATGTTGTAGGGGTAGGTGGATGCGCATCTCCCTGCATAGTGCTCTGTCAACCCTCATTTTGATGGTTACCCTGGCATCCTCCCCTCACGAAGCCTGTCATGGTGAGCGCAGTCGAACCATCTCCCGCTCGGTTGGCGGGTGCCTGGCGGGTGAGAGGTTGTGCCGGACGTGTGGGAGATCTTTCGACTCCGCGTCTCCTTGGCGGAGCCGCTTCGCTCAAGATGACACCATGTAAACGGGGCATGTTGTAACCCAAACATTGACGTATGACACAGCAATAGCCCATTGTACATTCTAAATTTAACTGCCTCTGCCATGTCCGTTCGTATGCTTGCCGGTGTGAGCCTGCTGCTTCTGCTGCCCCTTGTCGGCTGTACCGGCGATGCCCCGTCGCCGTCAGAGTCGGCAGCCGAACACGACTCCACTGAACACGCCTCAGCCGCAGACAACGAAACGTCGAGTAGCGACTCCACAGGCGTGCAAGAAGCGCCCCCGGCTCCGCCCGACTCCGCTACGCAGGATCGCTTTGCCGACGTCATGAGCAATGCCCGCACCGAGAACCTGCACACCGAATCCCTCGGACGCATCATGCAGGCGCTCGGACAGCAGTTTATGGGCGCCCCGTACCTGGAGCACACGCTCGACACCACGCCCACCGAGCGCCTCGTTACCCGCCTCGACGGCTTCGACTGTGTCACGTTCGTAGAAGCCATGCTGGCGATGGGACGCGGGGTGTCCGAGCGCGACTATAGCTTCGACGGCTATGCCGAACGCCTGCAAGCGCAGCGCTACCGCGGCGACGCCGAAACCAGCTACTGCGCTCGCCTGCATTACTTTAGCGAGTGGATTGCCGATAACCAACGCCGTGGCGTAGTCCGTGACGTAACGGCTGATCTCGGCGGCGAACGCATCGACCGGACGCTTACCTTCATGAGCGAACACCGCGACGCGTACGACCGCTTTGCCACCAACGACAGCCTCTACGCCTGCATTCAGGATATGGAGGCCAACTTGCAGGCCCAAGACCACGCCTGGCACGTCATCCCCGAAGACGAGATTGGCACGGTGGCCAACCAGATTGAAACGGGCGACATCATCGGGCTGGCCACCGACATTGCGGGGCTCGACATTGCCCACACCGGGCTTGCGTTTCGAGATGACGACGGCCAGCTTGGCCTGCTCCATGCTTCGCTCAGTGGCGAGGTCGTTGTTTCGCCCGATATTCAACAGTACGTCCAACAGATCGATCATCAGATCGGTATCGTGGTAGCGCGTCCTGTAGCGCCGTAGCACCAGCTTGCACTGAGTCTACGCTTCCCATCCTGATTTCTGCAACGAATGGTTCGTTTTATGAGAGACATTGAGCGCATTGGGGTGTACACCAGCGGGGGCGATGCTCCCGGCATGAACGCGTGCCTACGCGCCGTGGTGCGCACGGCCCTGGCCAACGACCTCGACGTGATGGGCATTCGCCGTGGCTACGAGGGCATGATTGAGGGCGACTTTGTGGAGATGGACCGGCGCTCGGTCTCCAATATTGTGCAAACTGGCGGTACCGTACTCAAAAGCGCCCGCTCCCCGGCGTTCATGGAGCCCGAAGGCCGCACCCAGGCCATGCGCATGCTAAAGGAGTATAAGGTGGATGCGCTGGTCGCTATTGGCGGCGACGGTACGATGCGCGGCGCGAACATTTTGCACGATGAGCACGACATTCCTGTGGTGGGCTGCCCCGGCACGATCGACAACGACCTCTACGGCACCGATACCACCATCGGCTACGATACGGCGCTCAACACCGCCATCGAGAACATCGACCGTGTGCGCGACACCGCCGATGCGCATAACCGCCTCTTCCTCATCGAGGTAATGGGCCGCGATGCGGGTTTCATCGCCCTAAACTGCGGTATTGGCGGCGGCGCCGAGATGGTGCTCATCCCCGAAACCATCACTGAAATGGAGGTCGTCAAAGAACGGCTCCTGTCGCTTATGTCCGCGCAGCGGCGCTCGACCATCGTCATTGTCGCCGAAGGCGACGAACTCGGTGGCGCACGTGGCATTGAGCAGGCGCTCTTAGACGACAGCGAATTCGACGATATCGACCTGCGCTCGACCATCCTGGGCCA
>NZ_JAWOAR010000329.1:0-24573 GCF_046498435.1 Longimonas sp.
CAAGGGGGCGTCCTGTGTGCACGGGGCGTGCCGAGCGTGTTGGGACGGCGTTGAGATCCTTCCGCCTAAGGGCGTCAGGATGACGCATGGTAGAAGGTCGGTGCCTGGCTCATAAAGCGTCTCCCCTCCCCAGTCATACTGAACAGAAGGAAGCATCTCAGCGCCGTACGGGTAGAGAATGGCGCCATAGCGTCTGACCGGGCGTGTGAGGCGAAGAGCATGGCGCCTCCAGCAGGATAACATTTTCGTTTCATTTCCGACTGGGTGTTGCGTGGGAGCGCGGTGTCTATCGGGTGCATGTTCAGGCGAACCAACGGCAAAACGTCGCCTGGCCTGTGCTACGACACCTGTTTTCCTTCACAGTGACCCTGCTATCCATGCTACATCAACGCACCCTTAGTTCGCGGCTTCTGTCGCTGGTTCTCATTGTTGTGCTATCGCTTGGGCTCATGGCCTGCGATGATGATGATCCAGTACGACCAGATCCGCCTGAAGACCCAGAAACGATTGCTGATATCGTTGGCGATAGCGACGACTTCGCCACCCTGCTGACGGCGCTTCAAGAAGCCGGCCTCGCGGAAACGTTCGCTGATGAAGACGCGTCGTTCACGGTCTTTGCCCCAAACGAAGCAGCCTTCAGCCCCATCGCCGTTAACGTGCTGCTTGACCAACCGGAGGCGCTGACCGAGGTGCTGGGCTACCATGTGATTCCCGATGCGGAAATTGCTGCTGCGGATCTGAATGAAGGCGAAAACACCGTAGAGACGCTCTCAGGCGATGAACTCACCGTGGTGGTCAACGACGACGGCGTGTTCATTGAAGGCTCCGAGGTCGTCGAAACCGACATCGAAGCCGAGAATGGTATCATCCATGTGATTGACCGTACGCTTCTGGGGAACCAGAATCTGGCCAACACCGCCTGGTTTGTGGGCGAAACTGGCAACTTGTATAACACCGTTGTGGATGCTGGACTTGGGGAAGACGTTGCTGGTGCCGACGGATGGACCGTCTTTGGCCCGAACAACGCCACATTCGAAAATGCTGACCTGAGCGGATTCTCGGACGAAGAAGTCCAAGAGATTCTGCAATATCATGTGTTTGCGGAAGACGTTGTAGATTCAGGCAGCCTGCTTTCCCTGATCGACGAGAACGACGGCGCAGTCACGATCGAAACGCTGCAAGGCGAGGACCTGACGATCGCGCAAGACGGCGACCAGATCGTGTTCAACGACGGGCAGGCGACCCTCGACACGGCCAATCTCGACTACACGGCCTCCAACGGCATTCTGCACGTGATCGACGGGCTGTTGCTTCCGCCGAGTCTGCAAGAAGCAACGACGATCGCCGATGTCGTTGCTGATAGCGGTGACTTTTCAACGCTGCTTGCTGCACTGCAAGAAGCCAACCTGGTCGATCCGCTCGCAGATGAAGAAGCTACGTTTACCGTCTTCGCCCCCAATAACGACGGCTTCGCGCCGATCAACACCGATGTGCTGCTTGGCCAGCCCGATGCGCTCGAAGCGGTGCTCGGCTATCACGTGATCCCCGATGCCGAAATTGCTGCTTCAGATCTCGAAGAGGGCGAAAATACCGTCACTACACTCGCCGGTGAAGAGCTCACCGTGGTGGTCAACGACGACGGCGTGTTCATTGAAGGCTCCGAAGTCATCGAAACCGACATCGAAGCCGACAATGGTATTATCCATGTGATTGACCGTACGCTGCTCGGCAATCAGAACCTGGCCAACACCGCCTGGTTTGTTGGCGAAACTGAGCAGCTTTACAACACGGTGGTCGACTTTGGGCTCGCCGATGCGTTTGTGAATGCGGACAACTGGACCGTCTTTGGCCCGAACAACGCGACGTTTGAGAATGCCGACCTGAGCGGATTTAGCGAGTCGGAAATCCAGGAAGTCCTTCAGTACCACGTGTTCGCGGAAGACATCGTAGATTCCGGCAGCCTGCTCACGCTGCTCGACGACAACAATGGCGAGGTCACCATCGAAACGCTACAGGGCGAGGACCTGACGATCGCGCAAGACGGCGACCAGATCGTGTTCAACGACGGCGATAATGGTCCACAGGCCACGCTCGACACGTCGAACCTCGATTACACAGGCAGCAACGGTATCCTGCATGTGATTGACGGACTGCTGCTTCCGCCCAGCTTCCAGTAGGAAGCGTAGCAGCACTGTTCCATTTTGCAGATGACGCATCTGCTTGTGTTGTGCGAAAGCTGCAAATTGGAACGCCACCGCACGGATCCCTGCGCATCAGACACGTGCATCTGGTGTGCAGGGCCGTGAGGTTTATTGTGCGCCCCACCCCGCTGTTGAGCAATGCCCACTCTTCCGATGGCAGCCCCCCCTTCGGAGGCCCCGGTTAAGCCTTCTGGTGATAACGATTCGCCCGATATCGACACGCTAAAGCACCGTGTCAGCGAGTCGGACCGGGCTGCGTTTGAAAAACTGTTCCGGCAGCTCTCACCGCGCATCTTTCGGTTCGTGCGCGGTATGCTCTCGTCGGATGCAACGGCCTATGACATCACCCAAGATACGTTTGCGAAGCTGTGGGACATTCGTGCGACGCTCGACGATGTGGACACGCTCGAACCCTATCTCTTCCAGATGGCCCGCCATCGTGTCTACAACCGAAAGCGCGATGAGCGCACACGACGCGATAATGAAGCGCTGCTTGCCGATGCCCTCCACCCGGAGTCATCAGCTTCCCCCGAATCCGAACTCGACGCTGAACTGCTTCGTGATCTGTTCGACCAATGGATCGGCGAACTGCCCCCTCGCCAGCGTGAGGCGCTCACATTGCGGCGTACGCAAGAGATGAGTCACAAAGCAATCGCCGAAATTATGGACATTGCGCCAAGCACGGTGAACAACCATATTGTGCGAGCGCTTGAACACTTGCGCAACCGGCTCCGCGAACACCGCCCCGATTTGCTACCCTGACGGTTCGACGTACTTGCATGTAGCACCGCTCCCTACTGCTGTGTCAACCCTCATTTTGATGGTTGCCTTGCGATTATTCTCCCACGAAGCCTGTCATGGTGAGCGCATGGAGGTCCGACGCAGGAGTCCCGACCGCTGTCGGGGGAACCATCTCCTTGGCCTTCAGCAGATACGGAGGGACAAAGGATCCTGCCTACTTTGGGGAGATCTTTATTCACTGCGTTCATCAGTCGCTTCGCTCGTGTCAGGACTTCGCGTCTCCTTGGCGGAGCCGCTCCGCTCAAGATGACAGCGTCTGAGAGAGGCACGTTGCTACCCCAAGGCTACCCCAAGATTGACGCGTGACAGATCACTACCTTTGTTTCCACAGTACACGGCCATCCCGTTTGTCCAATGGATACGGACGCCCCGCCTCCCCGGAATGACGACAACGGTCTTCCGGAGGACCTTACTGGTCTCGAACATGCCGACGGAACGCGCGAGGAGTATGAGGCGCTCTGGCAGATGCTTCGTCAGTCCGACGAAGCCACCGACGCCGCCTTCTCGCCCGATGATGCATGGGGTGACCTGAGCGAACGCATCGACCCATCGCCCCCGTCGCCTGCGCCTAATCGGCGTGCGTCCGATCGGTCGGCCCGACAGCGCGCCTCCGACTCCGCCCCGCGCCGACTGCGCCGCTGGCGTGCCGTAGCGGGTGTTGCGGTGCTCATTGCGCTTGCTGTGGGCGTTGGGCTGTGGGCGGCGCGTCCCGTCGCTGTAGAGACCGCCCAGGGCGAACAGCGCACCGTCACGCTGCCCGACGGGTCGGTGGCCGAACTGAACGGAGCCACCACGATTACCTACCCGCGCGGATTTACCTCGCTTCCGTGGATTGGACACGAAGCCCGGCAGGTAACCTTGCAGGGCGAAGCCTTCTTTGCGGTAGAGCCTGCAGCGCGCTCCTTTCAGGTAGACACAGACAACGCACGCATCGACGTGCACGGCACCTCCTTCAATGTGCGCATGCGCAACCGAGCGGAGCGCCCGGTCACCGAGGTCACGCTGGCGTCTGGGCAGGTGCAGGTGCAGGTGCGTGGAGCCTCCGAAAGCAGCAGCGTTCGTCTCGACGAAGCCGGGGTGCAGAGCCGCGTTATCGGACGCCACGATCCGACGCCGCCCGAGCCGGTTGATGCAGACCAGGCGTCGGCATGGCGCCAGGGCGGATTTGCGGTGCGCAATGCGCCGCTGCCCGATGTGCTCCGCGATCTCGAAGCCCAGTTCGGCGTTCCCATCCGTCTGGGCGTCCCGGCTGTGCGCACCGATTCGATGACTCTGCACTACCGCCGCGTAGATCGCCTCGAATCGGTCCTCCGCGACATCGCGCTCGTACAAGACATGCAGTACCGCAAGCTGAACAACGGCTACGAACTCATTCCGCTAGACGACTCTTCCTCCGAATCCCCATGACCGCTTCAACTGGCTTCATGACGGGTTTGTGCTATGTTCTGAAGGGATGCAGAGCCGTTGCATGCATCCGGTATTCCGTTCTGGTGCTAATGGGAACCGTGATACTGGGAAGTGGACTGGCGCACGCACAAACGCCGTCCGATACCACAGAGACCGACCTTACCGACGGGGATACCACGGGCGGGTACACCATGACTCTGCGCAATGTGCCGCTCGACGAGGCGCTTCGACGCTTTGTAGCAGCCACCGAGGCCGATCTTGGCTACGCCAATGCGCTCGTTGAAGACCGCTACGCATACTGTCGCATCCGCGACGCCACCACCGAGCAACTGCTTCAGTGCATCCTCAAGGACACAGAGGTCGATTACGTGCGCACCTCTGGCGGGGCGTACGTGCTGGTTGCCGCGTTTCAGGCGCCCGATGCCACAGGCCGCCTCACAGGCACCGTTGTGGATGCGGAAACCGGCATGCCGCTCCCCGATGCCAACGTGTTGCTGGCGGATGCCTCTGCCGGGCGCGCCACGAACGAAGCCGGGCGCTTTCACTTCGGGCCCCTCCTGGCGGGCGAGCATCAGGTCGTGGTTACGTATGTAGGGTACGAGCCCCAGGTAAAGCGTGTGTGGGTGCCGCAAGACGGACAGGAACGCGTGCGTATTGCGCTGAACCCTACTTCCTTGACTACACCGCCGCTGGTCGTGAACGGGCTGGAGCGCCGCCTTCCGTCGTTCAGGATGGGCACGAATACGACCGACCGCGAGGAACTGGCGCGCATCGAAGGCCCTGGCACCCCCGACGTGGCTCACGCAGTGCGTCGGCAGCCGGGCGTTGCGCTGGGGCATCCGCGGGCCGATCTGCACGTGCAAGGCGGAGATATCGGCGAGCACGCCACCTTGCTCGATGGCGTACCCATGCGCGAGCCCACCACGCTTGGCGGTCTGGTTTCGGCCTTCAGTCCGCACGCGCTTCGACGGGTGCAGGTGCACAAGGCCGGGTTTGGCGCAGAACACGGCAGCTACACCGCCGGCGTCGTCGCTGCCGAGCACGACCTGGCGCGTCGCCATACCGAATATGCGGACGTCAGTGCCGACCCGATCAGCCTGAACGCACGCGCCCAAACAAACTGGGGGACCAACAGGGACGCGTCAGGCTACGCGATGGGGGCGGTGCGCACCAGCATGTGGGATGTGTACCGCTCGCCCGCACTGCATCATCGCCTGTCTACCTGGACACAGCCTGATCCTGCGTTGACGATGCTGTGGCTCTCGGATGCGGTAGACGATCGCGAGACGCTCACGCAACGCCCCGTGGCCGATGCCCAATTCTCTGACATCCATCTGGCGGCGCAGCACCAGCTTTCGCCGTTCCACCAGGTGTACGCGTCTGCGTATCGGGGGCACACACGCATGCAGACCAGCGTGAACAGCACAGGCATAGCGCCTGTGGATGCGAGCGATGCCCCCGGTGATGACATGCAACTTTTCGCTACACAGGGCCGCACGGGGTGGACGAACACCATGGCCCAGGTGCGCCACGAGTGGACGATTACCGATCGGGTGTCGAGCCGTCTGCGTTTTCACACCGCGCAGCACGATTCCCATTCGCTCTTTGGAATGCGCGACTCGCTGATTCAACAAACAGACACCCCGCCCGCCCCAGACGCATCGGCGTCGATCCGGCTCGATGGGGCCGACCACGCCCTTGAAGAGAATGAGTTGAACGAATGGGGCGGCAAAGCAGCCGTTGACGTAAGCCTCTCCCCTCGGTATCACCTCAAGGCATCCATTGCCCCGAGACACATGAAGAGCGTGGTGCACGTGCGGAACCGGTTTCTGGGCGCGTTTGAGCATGCCACCCGTGCATGGCACATCGAAAGCTACGCCGAGGGGGAGGCCAGTCTCGGACTGGGCACGACGCTGACAATGGGAACGCGGCTTACATACGTTTCGAATCGGCAGACGGTGTACGCCGAACCGCGTGTGGCGCTACGCTACGACCGGTCGGGCACTCCTCTCGGCGATGTAGCCCTGCGTACAGCAGGCGGACTGTACCGGCAGTACGTGACGCAATCGGAGATTAGTAACGACGGCCCCATGTCGGTGGTACCCTCGGTCCGGTTCTGGCTTCCGGTCGATGCATCGGTCGCACCGCCACGTGCTTACCACGCTACCGCCGACGCCCTCCTGATGCCGACCAACACCTGGTCCATCCGCCTGGAAACCTACTACAAAGCACAGCCCCGCACGCTGGAGGTTGATTATTCCCGACTGGTGGGCAGCATACCACTGGCGGATATGCAGGCTGTTGCCACAACACAAACAAACCAGCAGAATGATATCTTAGCACCTGGCCGGGCACGCTCGTACGGCGCATCGGTGCAGGTGCAGCGTACAGGTGCGCGGGTCGATGCCAAGGTGGTAGCCGAGACGGAACGGGCGCGCCGCTGGTACCCAGGACGGTTCAACGAGCAATTTGTCCCAGCTCCATGGGAGCAGCCCGTGCGTCTTGATGCAGATGTCACGGTAGCACTGGGGCGCGGCGTCGACGCACGTATGAGCGGATACGGCGTGTGGGGCCGTTCATGGGCGCTCCGCCGGGCCTACTACGACTATATTGCACACATCCAAGGAGGCAATTCCTTCGAAGGATTCGACCTGCGTCGTCCAGGTCAACAGCAACTCGCCCCTATGATGCGTCTTGACCTTGGACTGGGTGGCGAGTGGGAGATAAAAGGCGTGGGTCTACGCGCACAGATCAGCCTCATCAATGTGCTCGACCGTGCGAATCCTTTTGACTGGAGCCTCGACACCAGCGGAGCCACGCCCAAGGCCGTGCCGCGTAATCTGCCGGGCCGCCGCGCCTCCGCGCGGGTGGGCATCCGGTACTGAATAGATCCCAAGCTCATGCAAAGCCCAGCATCACCATGCCGACCATGCAGACAGCGGCCAGGGCCAGAAGCTTGAGTACCAGCGGCATGCAGAACCGAAACCACCGGTCGTAGGGGATGCCTGCCATGCCCAAAATGCCCATGAGCACCGCGTTGGTAGGCACGATCATATTGGCGAAGCCGTCGCCATAGAGAAAGGCCTGCACCGCAATCTGGCGCGACATGCCTAAGAGATCGCTAAGCGGAGCCAGCAGCGGCATCGTCACGAAGGCCTGGCCGCTGCCCGAGGGCACGAACAGGTTGATGACGGCCTGCATGCCCATCATGCCCACACCCGCGATTTCGGGGCCGACCGCGTCGAGCGGAACGGAGAGCGCATATACAATGGTGTGCAGAATCTCGCCCTCTTCCATGATGAGCGCAATGCCGCGCGCAATGCCTACGAGCAGGGCGGTTTCGGTGAGCTCCTTTGCGCCCACGACAAATTCCTTCGCCATCAGGCTGGGCCCCAGGCGACCAATGGCGGCCGTCACGACCCCCAGAATCAGGAAGGCAGCGCCCAGTTCGGTGAGGTACCAGCCCTGCGTGGCAATGCCCCACACCGCCGTGCCCAGCGCCATCAGGAAGGAGACCATGATCGCGATGTGCGTCCACCGAAGCGCAGGGTAGCTGGCGGCGTCGGTATCTTCCTCCTCAACAGGCATCGCAAGGTCGAAGACAAGGCTGTGTGCGGGGTTTGCCTGCACCTGACGCGCATAGCGATACACGTGGTGCGTGCCGACGAGCACAAATGGTAAGAGCAAGGCCATGCGTACGGGCCATCCCGAGTAGGTGTCGAGCCCAGCAATGCCCTGTGCAACGACCACGGTATACTGATTGAATGCCGCTGCTCCGTATCCAATGCCATATCCGGCCACGATGATGCCTACCGCGGTCATCGTATCCATCTTCATAGTGCGGCAGAGCGCTGCCAGAATCAGCACGAAGGGGATGTACTCGGCTGAGGCCCCCATAATGCTGGAGGTGAGCGCAAACACGAACATCGTGATGAAGATGAGCGTGCCGGGGCGCCCTCCCAGCGCATCCAACAAGCGCCCCAAAAGCGCGTCGATCGTGCCGGTTTCGCGAATCACCGCGAGTACGCCACCGATGATAAACAGGAAGAAGATAATGTCCTGCGAATCCGCAAAGGCCTGGGGGATGGCCGTAAACAGATCGACCGGGGTGAGCGTGCCGGCGTCGTCGACCGTTTCGAACGTGCCTGGAACGACGGCTTCGCGTCCGTTCATCATTTCGGTGTCGAACGCGCCCTGGGGCACGACCCAGGTGAGCACGAGTGCGCCGATCATCAGGAAGAAAAGCAGCGCGAGCGTGTGCGGCATCTTGAAGTTCATCGGCAGCGAAGGCTATGAAGCAGACAGCAACAGCCCGCAAGATACAGCGCGGACACGAGAACCGAAACCGGCTCGTGCCCGCGTATCCTGCTTTCGTTCACAGATCAACCCGAATCGATACGACGCCGTGCTACTGAGTGCGCAGCGTGCGGCTCGTCCATCGCCCAAGCGACTCGAACGTGGAGTAAATAACCGGCACCACGACCAGCGTTAGGAACAGCGCAAAGATGAGTCCGCCAATAATCGAGGTGCCCATCGGACTCCAGAACTGTGTGTTCTCAGATCCGAACTGGAACGCGGGGTCGAGCTCGGCCAGCAGCCCAATGAAGTCCACATTCAGCCCGAAGGTGAGGGGGATGAGCGCCAGGATGGTCGTGAGTGCGGTAAGCAACACCGGCCGCAGCCGGTCAACACCTCCGTTGATGATGGAGGCGCGATTACTGGCCCCGCGGTTGCGTAGCTGCTGGATGTAGTCGAGCAGCACGATGTTGTTGTTCACCAGAATGCCGAACAGGCTAATGATGCCGATGAAGACCATGAGCCCGAATGGCGTTTGGCTTACGACCAGCGTAAAGAGCACTCCAATTTGACTGAGGCCCACCGCCAGGAGCACGATGAGCGGGGCCGCCAGCGAGTTAAACTTGGCCACGGTAACCAGGAAGATGAGCATCACGCCGGCACCGAGCGCGAAGAGCAAGAATCCGAACGCTTCCTCCTGGTCTTCTTGCTCACCGGTGTACTGCATGGTGTAGCCGTCGGGGATTTCTTCGGCGCGGAAGTCGGCCAGGTGCTCCTGCACGCGGCTTAGCACTTCGGGGCCAGAATATCCGGGAGCGGCCTGCCCTTCAATCACAGCCACCCGGTTCAGGTCGAGGCGGGTGATGGAGCCCAGCCCTGCGCCCTCCTCAAAGTCAGCAACATTGGTGAGCGGAATAAGTGCGCCTTCGGGGTTGGCGATGCGTAGGTTCTCCAGGCTTTCGAGGCTGGCGCGATCTTCGGGGGCCAGGCGCACGGTGATGTCGTAGTCCTCTTCGTCCTGACGATAGATGCTTGCTTCGGTACCGTTGATGGCCGTACGTACGGCCTGCCCAATCTGGCCGGTGCTAAGCCCATAGCGAGCGGCTTCTTGCCGGTCAATGGCGATGCTGTGTTCAGGACGCGCCAGTTCCAGGTTATCCTGCACATCAACCAGGCCGTCGAGCGAGCCATCGCGTACGCCTTGCGCCAGCCGGTCTTGCACCTGGTTGGAGAGGTCGGCGATTACGTCAAACTCGGGACCGGTGATCTCGATGTTGACCGGGGGGCCGGTCGGCGGACCGATCTCATCGCGTTGAATGTCGAGGAGGATGTCGGGGAGCGTACCCGAGATCGCTTCGCGGATGCGTGCCAGCGTAGTGGTGCTGGGTTCGGCGCGGTCGGCATAATCGCGCAGGTTAAACGTAATGCGCGAAAGTTCGGAGCGCGGCTGCCCGCCGCCGAAGTCGCCTGTGCTGGCGACTCCTACGTTGGTAAGCATATTTTCGGTATTGGCGAACACCCGTTCGTCTTCGCGCAACAGATCTATGAGCTGCTGTTCTGCACGCTGCGTGGTTGCTTCGCTGGCGTAGATGTTGGTGCCGAGCGGCGCTTCCATCGTCACGCGTACCTGGCTGGGGTCGGTTTCAGGAAAGAACTCGACGCCGGGGTTCGCAAGATAGAAGAGCCCGCCAATGGCCAGGGCCCCCCCCAAGAGGCCGTTCAGTAGCACCGATCGGTTGTCGGTGAGCAGGCGTGGGGCAGGCACCACCATGCCCAGTGCCCCCAATGCCGCCAGCAAAGCCGGAAAGGCAAGCACGACAAGGTAGACCATCGGATCCACTGACCGCAGCACGAGCGTGGTGAGGCCCAACACGGCAGCCAGTCCCACCGCAAGTACGGCACTGGACTGCACGGTGAACCATCCGCCTCGCATCACCCCAAGTAGAGAGTGAAAGGTTGCGCCGAGTCCGCCTATCGCCAGTAGTACACCTGCTGGAATAAGCAGCACGAACGCGGCCGTTGAGCTTGCCAACATGACGATGCCCCCGAACACACCGAGCAAGAGACCCACCGTGAGGCTCCCCAGAGCCCACATGTTTTTGAGATGCGCACGGTCTCCGCTATAATCGCGCTGCAAGGCCCAGCTTAGCAGCATGCGGTGGTACGCCAGTACGCGCGGCAAGATGTCTTGAATGAAGCGCTCCGAGATGGGCTGAAAGGCATAGATGAACAGCCCGTACGCAATTGGGGTGGCTACGGCCAGCACCAGCAGCGTCTGCCAGTTGGCAAATGCCAGCGTGAGCGCGCCCACCGCCAGCGTGGCCAAGACCAAATACCAGCCGACCCGCGACAACCCAGGGCCCGCATCCATGTCGTCGGTGCGCCCGAAAATGGCCATTGTGGCGGGACTGATGAACACGGCCACGAAGAGCGAGGCCAGCAGCGAAATAATGAGCGTGAGCGGCAGGAAGCTCATAAACTCGCCAATGAGCCCGGGCCAGAGCAGCATGGGTGCAAACGTGAGGGAGGTGGTGAGCGTGGCCACCGTAATGGATCCGGCAAACTCGCCCGCGCCCTGCTTCGCGGCTTCAATGGGATTGAGGCCCTCCTCATCCATGAGCCGATAGATGTTCTCGACAATCACAATGGCGTTATCCACCAGAATGCCGAGGGCCACAATCAGCGTAAACAGCACGATAAAGTTCAGCGTGATGCCCATGGCTTGCAACACCATGAACGACACGAACATCGACAGTGGTACAGCAATAGCTACGAGCGTGGCGTTGCGCACGCCCAGGAAGAAGAGCAGCACCAGCACCACGAAGATCAGCCCGCTGATGATGTTGTTTTCGAGGTCCGAGACCAGGTCGCGCACATTCTCGCTCTCGTCGCCGGTGATGACCCAGTTGGTGCCGCTTGGAAACGGATAGTCGCCCAGCTCGGCGAGCACCGCATCCACCGTCTCCAGGATGTTGTCGCCGGACTGTTTCGTGATTTCGAGACTGATGACTTGCTCGCTGTCGGCCCAGTCGTCTACTGTTTTGAAGGTGCCATCGTCTTGCTCAGTTTGTAGCTGACGGAGCCGTGCAAACGACGATCGATCCTTAAAGCTAAACTCGACATCGGCCACATCGCGGATGTAGACGGGCGTGCCATTGGGACTGGCAATGACGAAGTCCTCGATTTCACGCGGCTCGTCGATCTCGCCGTCCACACGGATGAGATAGTTGAGGCGGTCCACATCGATCGAGCCGCCGGGTACGTTCACATTTTCGCGCTGAATGGCGCTTACAACGCTATCGTACGTAAGTCCATAGCCGTTTAGCGCATTCAGATTCACATTGACACGCACCTCCCGCTCGACATCGCCGGTAAGTTCAGCCTCGAGCACCCCAGGCACGCCTTCAATCACGTCTTGCAGGTCTTCGGCAACGCGCTGCAACCGCGCAATGGGGTAATCGGCGGAGAGGTTAACGGTAAGAATAGGGAAGTCGGAGAGATCGACCTCATTTACGACCGGCTCCTCAGCGTCAGAGGGCAGGTCGGGCAGCGCGCGATCTACGTCGTCGGTTACGCGCTGGTAGGCGTCGCTGGTGGAAGTGCCGGCCAAAAACTCAACGATGATGACGGAGACCCCTTCGGCCGAGATCGACCGGATTTCGTCGATACCCTCAATGCCTTGCAGTTCCTGCTCGATCGTCTGCGTGACGAGCGGCTCTACATCCGCCGGACTGGCGCCCGGATAGACAGTCTGCACGATGATGGTGGGAATCTCGATATCCGGGTTGGCCTCTTTCGGAATCGTCAGGTAGCTGATAAGGCCGCCGGCTGTAATGATAACCGCCAGCACCATGACGGCCGTTCGAAACGAAACGGAAAGATCGCTGATACGCATGGAGGCACAGAGGGAAGCAGTGGAAAAGGCGCACAAGGAGAGCCTATGCAGCGCCCCAGAGGGGCCGCACATGGCTGCGAGGTGTTAGCGCGTGTTCGCTACTGGGCGCTGGGTAGAACCGGGGTCGATCATCGCATCGTTGAGCGTGGCGTAGCGCTCTACAATGTTGGCCGTATCGCCCTCGGCCACGTTGCTTTGGCCGGTCACGATAACAGCAACATCGGGGGAGAGGCCATCCAGAATAGCGGTGCGGCCTTGCGAGGTGGGGCCCAGCGTGACCAGACGGCTTTCGACGCGTGGCGCCTCGCCTTCAGGGTTGGTTACAACATAGAGGCGGTAGCCGTCTTCGTCGCGTTCAATGGCACGGCGGGGCACAACAATGACGTTGTCGAGCTGCTCTCGAGGGATCAGCACGCGGCCTACCATATCCGGATGCAAGCGCCCCTCATCATTTTTAAGTTCGACTTCTACGCGAAAGGTGCGGTTTACCGGATCCACAGCGCCTCCCACAAAACGAATGGTGCCTGGAATGGCTTCGTTGCCCAACGACCGAAACCGCACGTCAACGGAGCCTTCGCGGTCAATGTCGTTGATGTATCGCTCGGGCACGCCCACAGTAAGGTACATGCGCTCGGTGTTTACCATGCGCAGCACGGGCGTACCCGGAGCGATCTCTTCGCCCGTGGTAGCAAAGTGCTCTTCGATGGTGCCGGCAAAGGGAGCCTCGATGCCGGTGTTTGCAAGCTGGTCTTGCGCTTGCTCCAGCGCCGCCTCGGCCTGTTCAACCTGGGCCTCAGCCTGGTTGAGCTGCGCACGCACGCCCTCAAACTCGATGGCGCTAATTACCGAGTCGCGATAGAGCGGCTCCTGGCGGTCGAAGCTGTCCTGGGCTTGCTCGTAGGCCGACTGCGCCGAGCGCAACTGCGCGCGCGCCTGACGCTCTGCCGCCTGCGCCTGCGTAGGATCAATGCGCGCCACAACGGTGCCCCGATCAACCTGCTCCCCTAACGCCTCGCGCGATTGGAGCCGTCCCGCCGTTTGAGCCGAGAGGGTGGCATCGTCGTCGGTTTCGAGGGTGCCTGTTAGATCCAACTGGTCCTGAAACGCTTGCAACTCGACCTGGAGAATCTCAACGGGCACGCCGTTGACGTCAGACTCTTCGACCTCCTCGGAAGAGCAGCCGGTCCAGGAAACCAGGGCCATAAGAGCAAAAGCAAGCGGAAATCGCAGCGACATGGGGGCGGTACGCATCAGCATAGGAAAGAATGAACAAGGGGGCAGCACAACGGCACAGCAGCCGGGCATGCGTTAAAACTGAAAGGTGGCATCGGGATTGGAGCGGAGCGGGCGCCCGATGGCTGTTTCCAGCGCGCTTAGCGCCGACACGTAGTCGAAGGCTGCTTGCAGCCGGTTGAGGCGAGCCTGGTCGAGCTGCTGCGAAGCCTCGCGCTCCTCAATGGGACGAGCCACGCCCTCTTGAAGGCGCTGCTGCGCGTACTCGTAGTTGAGTTCGGCGCGCTCCACGTTTTCGGTTTGGCTATCCAGGCGCTCTTGCGCAGCGCGCAGGTTGCGCAGGGCCTCTTCGACCTCCAGCTTGACGCCCTCACGAGCCCGCTCGCGGTCGATCTTGGCCTGCTCTACGGCAATGGTGCGTTGCTGCACCTGGCGGCGCGTCTGGTTGCCGTCAAAGATATTCCATGTAAGACTCAGGCCCACATTCACCGACTGATCCCAGTAGGCTGTGTCAAAGAAGCTGCGCGTTTCCTGTTCGAACGCAAAGGGATTGTCGGGGTCGGAGAGAACGGTGGTGCGGTCATCGGGCACAGAACCAACATAGTTGGCGTTGGCGAAGGCGCTTACCGTAGGAAAAAGGTTGCCGCGTGTAATGGAGCGGTCGATCTCGTTGAGTTCGACGGCCAGTTGCGCTTGCTCCAGGTCGGGGCGATGACGCAGGGCAGCCTCGGTGGCGCTGTCAATCGTAAACTCGCCAATTGCCTCGGGAGGCGTGGGGGCATCCAGATCATCGGAAAGCACAATCGGCGTATCCACCGGAATGCCCAGCACGTTCTTGAGAGCATTTACTGCAAGTTCGGCCTGATTCTCGGCATCGGTCAGCTCAGTGCGCAGGTTTGAAAGCTCCACCTCGGCGCTGAGGCGGTCGAACTTGGGCGCCGTGCCTTGCTCGACCGACCGGGCGGCCTCACGCGCCGTACGCTCAACGCGTTCAACACTTTCTTGCGTGACGCGCGCCCGCTCCTGCGCCAGCACAGCCTGGTAGTAGGTATCGCGCACTTCGTCGATAAGAAGCTGCTCCTCGCGGTCGGTGCCCCGCTGGTTGATGCGACGCAGCCGCTCGGCTCCGCGAATTGCCGAAAACGCCGACGCGTTGAATAGCACCTGCGATACGGTAATCCCGGCCTCAAACTGGTTTGGCACTGCAAACGGATTGTCGCTTCCCGCAGGTGAAATACCCGCTTCGCGCTGGCCCTCGCGCTGGCGCTCCTGAAACTCCGGAAACGAGATCGGCTGTGTTTCGGAGTTGTCGTCGGTACGGGCTTGCTCGTTGAAGGAGAGCCATTCTACAAATCCGAGCGATTCAAATAGGCCGCCCGCTTCGCTACCCGCAAAGGGGTTAGGCGAGCGCACGCTGCGGGTATACGTGCTGTTGAATGTCACATTGGGGATAAGCGCCCCCCACGCCTCGCCCACTTGAAGCTCAGCATTTTCTGCGTCCAAACGCGTTTGGCGCAGCGCGTAGTTGTGCACGAGTGCGATCTGCACGGCCTCGTCGAGCGAGAGAACCGCTGGGGTGTCGTCGTCGGCCTCATCGAGGGGCGTGTCACGGTCTTGAGCAGCAGCGTCGGGCATCCACATTGGAGAAGCGACCATCCCAACACCGATGAGAAGCGCAGCACACGCAAGCGAAAAACGAGTCATTAAACGTCCGAGGCAAGTCCAGAGAAAGATGTAGGGCGTAGGGGTGCAGGGCAGGCAGAGCTACGATGCGGGCGTTGACGTAGCCACGCCGTCAAAGAGCATGGTGGTGAGAAATGTGGCTGCCTGCTCCGGGTCTTCCAGCATAGCCTGATGCTCGCACGAGCCCGAGCTGCTTGCGTCCAGGTCGCTTGCATGCGTGTCTGCAATAGCTCGATGCACAATGAGCCCATCAATGTTTTCGATGAGCAGATGGGCCATGGCAGGCAATGGGAGATCGCGCAAGACGCCCTGAGTAGCGGCCTCTTCAAGCCGGGGCAGAAGCGCATCGACCATGCGCGCCTGTTGACGCTGAAAGTACGCCACCTTCTCGGCATCGTGACTAAAGCACATGCGGTATGCCTCTTTAATAAGAATCACGAAAAGGTCTTCGCGGTCTCGGTAGAAGGCAAGCGCCCGTAGCACCAGGTCGTGGTAGCAGGCTCGCAATGGCTGACCGTTGTCCGCAGCCATGCTACCTGTTATCAGATCGCAGATCTCGTTGTAGATCGTGTCGACCACAGCAAAAAAGATCTCCTCCTTGCCACCCTCAAAGTAGTTGTAGAGCGTGCCCTTGCCAAACTCGGCACGCTCGGCAATCTCTTCGAGTGTAGCGTGGGCGTAGCCCTTTTCGGCAAATACCGACTCAGCGGCGCGCAGCATGGCCTCGCGACGCGCCTGGCGCTCACGCTCACGGCGCGACAGGGAGGAATCGTCAGAAGAGGTCATGCAAACATTGGGCAATGTGACTGGCCAGTCATTCGATGAACACCAAGTCACTTCACGAAGGGAAGTTCACAGAAGGGTGTGAAGGTACAGGCAAGCTATGATGAAAGGATGGCCCAGACAATGGGTAGATTGGTCGTCGCTCATCCTGAAGGAATCGGAGTTATCAAGTCAAGAATAGATTCGGGATGGTCCGGAATGACCGCTTGGAGGGGGATCACGTGCAGCCGAGCAGTGACCGACAGATTCAACAGGATAACAACCCCGTTGCGCCAATTATATGCGGTGGAGCGTACCAATTGGCGCATAGCTTACCCGCCATAAATCCGCAACGCTTACGTGATTGGTAATCGTACCATCAGCCAGGGTATTACAGCAGTCGGTTGTGCCGTGCGTATCGTACACATGCACCGTCCGACACGGGCGGTCTGAACATGCTCGCTCGCCTTCCCCCCCCAATAGTGTTTGTTATGATGCGTACAACCTGGTTCTCTACTTCATTTCGCATTCCGTGGATTTCAGGCATTGCTATGCTGGCTGTGGGCATGCTCCTGGGGAGCACCGCCGGAAGCCCGGCAGCGTATGCCCAAACGCCTACTCCGGTAGCACCCTCCATTCAAGAGGCACGGATTCATGTTTTGCGGGGCCAAGATGTGGTGCAAGCGCCCAGTCTGTGGTATCAGGAAGGCGATTCGGCTCCCGACAGTCTGGGCGTTATCCGTATCCCGCGTGCGTCCCAAGATCGTCATGCCATCACCTTTCGCGATTCGGACAGCGGGTTCGACATTAACCTGCAACACGCTACGCTCATGCACAATGGGGACATTGCCGAAGTGCGTGTGCCCGAGGCGGTACTGCGCGGCGAGCGCCCGGCGCGCTTTATTATCCGTCCGCCCGATGATGACTTCTACGACGTGACCTATCCGGGGGGAACTGAAGCCTTAGAGACAACGCCCGGCGAGCAGACCGTCATCGATGTGCATGAATGGTACACGGGCGCGGAAAGTCGGTCGCTGACGCTGGCCCCCATTCGTGCCGACCGCCGTGTGAACGACCTGCCGCTCACGCGCGAGTTGCACGGAGTGATGGAAAGCACAGCATCGGGCGGCGAGCGCGTGCGGTTCTATCTTACGGTGCGTCAAGATATGCCGCTGGAGCGTGCCGCACCGCGTGAACTGACGCTGTTTCAGCCGATATCAGTCGAGCGCCCGGGGCCGGCAATTACCCGGCAGCAGATTGTGTACCGCGACCGCCCGAGCGATGCGAAGCTGGAGTGGATTACGCGCATTGGCTTTATGGCCGGGCCCAACCGAGCCACACTGCCACGCAACCAGAACCAGGAGTACAATGCCACCCGCGGACGCGGTGAAATTACTACGGCGATGCGCTGGCATACCAGCGAAAGCCTCTGGTTCCAAACAGGCGTCTTTGCTGTCTCGCAGCCTACCGTTAATGCCGACGAGAGCCACCACGACGTGCCGTACGGCCTCCAGTTTGCCACACGCGTAGGAGAACGGCGTGCCTTCATGTTCATCGGCGATGCTGCGCTCGAAGACATGCCCTTCCAGGAGCAGAACTTCAGCAAGAGCGACCAGCGCCTGCGCATGCTGATGGGTATCGATGTACAAAACCCGCACTCGTCGTATCGGGTGATGCTCGGGCCCACCTACTTTCGCGATCAGCCGTCCATCTTCGAGACGCGCTCCGACGCACGTCAGGCCGGCGTGAGTGTGCTGGCGCAATGGACGCGCCCGTTTGAGTTGGTCGGTGCCCCGCTCGTAGCCGATGCCTGGACGCGCACCGATCAGAGTTGGGGCTTCATCACCGATGCGGGCAGTTCCAACATCCACACCACAACGCGCCTTGCGCTGCGGTACCGCTTCAACCTCGGCATCTCGACCCTGGAACTGGGCCCGGTACTTATGGGGCAGTACCACAAGAGCCAGTTCGACCACGTGGATGGGCTTTCGGAGTGGAGCGCGCTCGGCGGCATCGAGCTAAAAACCAACGTGCGTCTCTTTAGTGGCGGACTGTAGGCTCAACGGGTTTCACGTTTCAAGATCAGGCGGAGGCGAAGCAGCAGTGCTGTCGGGCGGATATTCAACGTAGCGCGATACGATCTGCCGGTCCGAGCGGCTTCCCTTCGCCTCCACAAGCGCAAGGGCCAGATCAAGGCCCGACGACACCCCCGCGGCCGTCCACACCGGACCGTCGCGGGTGACGCGTTTGTGCGCAAGCTGTATATTCGGCCAGCTGCGCACCTCGTCGTAGGCCAGGTGATGTGTAGACACCGTGCGCCCCGACAGCACGCCTGCCGCGTGCAGCACACGCACGCCGGTGCACACCGAAGCCACTGTGCCGCCGCAGTCCAGGCATGTGCGAATGCGGTTTAGCACGGCCTCGCTCTGCGCCATGAAGCGGCTCCCCTCCCCGCCGGGAACGACCAGGATACCTGGAACCGGTGCGGCATCCAGCCGACTGTGCGGCGTAATTGTGAGGCCCTGGGCCCCGGTAAACGGCTCGTCAGACAGTGCCACCACGCGGCAGGGCCAGCCCTTGGCCTGCTGATTCCACACCTGAAAGCACTCGTACGGCCCCACCAGGTCGAGCTCTTCTGCGCCCGGAAAGCCCAGCACATGCACGACCGCCTCCGTATCTCCCTGCACTTGTTTAGCCATGCCGCTGCTCAAACGCATCCATAAAGTCGACGAGCGCCTCTACCGCCGCTATCGGAAGGGCGTTGTAGAGGGAGGCGCGGAGTCCACCCACGGAGCGGTGGCCCTTCAGGTTAACGAGGCCCTCGGCCTTTGCCTCTTGCAGGAAGCGCGGCTGTAGTGCATCGTCGTGCAGGCGGAAGACCGGGTTCATGGTCGAGCGCGCATCAGGAGCCACAATGCCTTCGTAGAAGTCGGTGCGGTCGATGTGGTTGTAGAGCAGCGCCGCCTTCTGCTGATTCAGCGTGTGCATGGCTTCGACGCCGCCCTGATCGCGGAGCCAGCGCAGGACCTTCTCGACCACGTAAATCGGGAAGACCGGCGGTGTGTTAAAGCGCCGCTCGGCGTGGGTGCCGTAGTCGAGCATGGTGGGCAGGTCGTCGTTGCGATGCGCCAGAAACGAATCGCGCACGAGCACGACCGTAACACCTGCAGGCCCCATGTTCTTCTGCGCGCCCGCATAGATGAGTCCGTACGGCTCCAGGTTCATCGGGCGGCTTAGAATCTCGCTGGAGGCATCCGTCACGATGGGCACCTCCGCTTCCGGATCCCCCGAGAACTGGGTGCCGTGCACGGTGTTGTTCGAGGTGATGTGCAGGTACGCTGCTTCGGGCGACAGATCCCACGACGCGCGGTCGGGAATCGTGGTGAAGTCGGTGTCTTCGGCGGAGGCGGCGGTGCGAGCGGCACCCAGGAGCTTGGCCTCGCGCAGCGCCTTCACCGACCAGCGTCCGGTGAGTACGTAGTCGGCGTGGCCGTTGGGCGGCAGGAAGTTGAGCGGCACCTGATGAAACTGCATGGAGGCGCCACCCTGCAAAAACAAGATGTGCCAGTCGTCGCCCAGCCCCAGCAGGCGGCGCAGATGGCGGCGGGCGCTCTGCTCCACCGCATCGTAGTCGGCCGAGCGGTGGCTGATCTCCATAATGGATGCACCAGCGGTGCCGTACACCGGCAGTTCATCGCGGACTTCCTGCAGTACGCTCGTGGGCAGCGTACCCGGACCCGCAGAGAAGTTGTAGAGGCGTTGAGTGCCGTCAGCAGGCGAGGCAAGCAGGGATGATTCGGACATGAAGGCGGGGGCGTGGTGCGCGTAAACAAACGATCGCAAAGGTGTACCTGGGCCGCAGGCGAATTGTGCCGCATCCGCCCGTCCGAATCTTCGTGTTGGGGCTGGCGTACGCGGAACGAATGGTGCTTGCCTGTTTCTCTATATCGCAACTGTCTGTATCGCAACTGTTCATCTGTTATGACTCGGCGCGACTGGATTAGCCTGGGAACGACTGCGGGGCTCCACCTGCTGCTGCTTCTGCTCTTTGCCGTGCTCTCGGCGGGCCGCCCCGATGTCCCACAGATCGGATACATGGAGGTTGAGTTTGGTCCCTTGGCGGAAGGGCAGCCTGTGGAGGCTGCTGAAGAGCCCACGCCGCCCGAGCCGGCCCCCGAATCTCCCGAAACCGAGGAGCAGCCCGATACCGAGCCGACCGAGGAAGCGCCCGAAGAGCCGGTGGAACTGCCCGAATCGGAGGATACCGAGGAGGCGGTGCCGCCCACCGAAGAAGAGCCCGAAGAGGAATCGCCCGAGCCTGAAACCGAACCCGACGAGGGCAACGACACCTCGGATGCGGAGTCTGATCCCGAAGCCGACGACGGCGCGGAGACCGACGAGGCACCAACCGAGGAGGGGGAGACAGAGGCCGACGATGGCACCTCGACCGACGACGATCGCAGCGCGCCCTACGACATTGAGGGGCTCAACCGCGATCCGCAGTTCGCTCCACTTCCGGTATACAACGAGCAGGTAAATGCCCGTGTCCGGGTGCGCATCACCGTCGATCCGCAGGGCAACATCGTGCGTCGCATCCCGCTCATCAAGGGCGACCCCGCGCTCGACGAAGCCGTTATGGATGCGCTGTCGCGCTGGCAATTCAATTCGCTGCCCGAAGGCGCGCCCCAAGAAAACCAGACCGGTATTATCACTTTCACGTTTCGCCTCGAATAACACCGCACTGCTCTCTCTATGATTGCCCCCACGGTATCCACAAGCATCGACGTCGACGCGCTCTACCGCGCTCTGGCGACGCCCCGCGCCATCGAAGAAAAAATGCTACGCCTCATTCGGCAGGGGCGCATCAGCAAGTGGTTTAGCGGATACGGACAGGAAGCCATTGCTGTGGGCACGGCCTGGGCGCTGCACGAGCAGGACTACATTTTGCCGATGCACCGCAACCTGGGCGTGTGGACCACCCGCGACGTGCCGCTGCGTCCGCTGCTCTGCCAGCTTTTTGGGCGCGACGGGGCGTTCACCGAAGGGCGCGACCGCACGTTTCACTTCGGACTGCCCGAAAAGCGCATCATCGGCATGATCTCGCACATGGCGGCAATGCTGCCGGTGGCGTGCGGCATTGCGCAGGCGCTTCAGTACAAGCAGGAAGATGCGGTGGCGCTCGCCTTCTGCGGCGATGGCGGCACCCGCGAGGGCGACTTCCACGAGGCGATGAACCTGGCTGCGGTGTGGAATCTGCCGGTCGTCTTCCTGGTCGAGAACAACGGATACGGCCTGTCGACGCCGACCTATGAGGCGCTGGCCGAAACCGAAATCGTGTCGATGGCCTCCGGCTACAACATGCCCGGGCGCTCGGTGGATGGCAACGACATCTTTGGGGTCATCGAAGCCGTAAAAAACGCCCGCGAAACCGCTCTGCGGCGTGGCCCGGTGCTTTTGGAGATGCGCACGTTTCGGATGCGCGGTCATGAAGAAGCCTCGGGCACTGCATACGTACCCGACGAAAAGATGGACACCTGGGCCGAGCGCGATCCGGTTGAGCGCCTCGAAGAGTACCTGCACGTGGCCGGGGGCTGGTCTGAAGACGAGCTTGAGGCGCTGCACGCTGACATTGCCGACACCGTGAACGACGCCGTAGAATGGGCCCTCGACCAGCCGCCCATCGCGAGCACGCCCCAGGATGAGTCTGCGGCGGTGTACGCATCGCAAGAGCCCCACGATGAAGCCCCGCCCCTCGAATCTGACCTCGACGACGACACCGCCACCGCTGAGCGCCGCTATATCGACGCGCTCACCGACGCGCTTGACGAAGCCCTCGCTGCCCACCACGATGTGCTCATGATGGGCCAGGACATTGCCGAATACGGCGGCGTGTTCAAAGTCACCGACGGCTTTGTGGATCACTACGGTCCCGAACGCATCCGCAACACGCCCATCATCGAAAGCGGCGCAATTGGAGCCGGGCTGGGGCTGGCCATCGAAGGGCTGCGTCCGGTTGTAGAGATGCAGTACGCCGACTTCATCACGTGCGGATTCAACCAGATCGTGAACAACCTGGCGAAGACGCATTACCGCTGGGGGCAGCCCGTGAATGTGACGATCCGTGCGCCCTACGGCGGCGGCATTGGCGCTGGGCCGTTCCACTCGCAGTCGCCCGAAGCCTGGTTCTGCCATGTGCCCGGACTGAAGGTCGTCATGCCCGCCACCCCGCGCGATGCAAAGGGGCTGCTCCACAGCGCGCTGCACGACCCGAACCCGACGCTCTTCTTTGAGCAGAAAAAGCTGTATCGCTCCATTCGGGGCGAGGTGCCCTCCACGCCCTACCGCATCCCGCTGGGCGCAGCACGCACGGTGCGCGACGGCGCTGACGCGACCATCGTAACGTACGGACTGGGCGTGCACTGGGCGCTCGACGAGGCCGCCCACTGGGCCGAGGCACACGACCGCTCGATTGCGGTGATTGACCTGCGCACGCTTGTGCCGTGGGATAAGGAGACGGTTCGGGCCTCGCTTGAAGAAACCAGCCGCGTGCTGGTGCTACACGAAGCCACGCGCACCGCCGGATTTGGCGCCGAACTGGCGGCCGAGATCACCGAAGACCATTTCGAACTGCTGGATGCGCCGCCCGTCCGCGTGGCCGGGGCCGACACGCCGATTCCTGCCACCAAAGAACTCGAAGAAACAACCTTCTCGGCGAAGCGCGACCTGCGTGATGCCATTGCGCGACTGCTGGCGTACTGAAAATGAGCCCAACCAGTCAGGGCGATTGCATGTTGAGCACCACGGATGTACAAACGACCATCACGATCCCCCCTTCTTTGTCATCCTGACAGAGCGCAGCGGCGGAAGGATCTCAGCGCTCCCCGTGCACAACGCACAACCACGGCGGACAAGCGCGGACAAGCGTATTTCCGCCTTCGCCCCTGTTTTGAAGCAATGATGTTTTGAAGCAATCACGTCTTGAAGACCACGTCTCCAGAGGGTCCTTTGGAAGGCCACGCTCTGATTGGATGTGGAAAGACAGCAGGCATTGAAAGGGAAGCATGACGGTAGAGAGCAGGCCCTCCGTCAAAGCACAACACAATATCATCCTGAAGATGCAATTGCCCTGCCCAACCAGTTGCATCTTTGAGGGCCCATTCTCATCTTGGCATATCCGTGCATTGTACGTTGACACGACCTTCGGCCTATGCCCCGCTCCTCGAAGTGCTTCTCGACCCGGACTGCGACCTGCTGGACTTTCTTAGCTCTGGCGGTGTTGTTGAGCCTCACCACGGCCTGTGATGACGCCTCACTCGACGTAAACGAGGATGAGCTTCCGGAAGAAGCCACGCGCTTTACCAGTGAGGCCAAACCGATTGGGAATGGCACCGCACAGCTTTTTGTCGATATGGCCGACGATGACACCCCCAAAGCCATCGGCATTCGCCTGACCGCCGATGCGTTCAGCGGGTTGCCCTCCCCAGAGGAAGCCCCCACGGGATCTGGACACACGCTGTCGTTTCCTGATGCCGCCCCGGTGCCGCCCTACGACCATTTCGATGTGCACTACATGCCCGCAGGCCATCATCCTGAGGTGTACGAAACGCCCCACTTCGATCTGCACGCTTACATCATAACCCGGGAAGAGCGGGACGCCATGACACCCGACACAGCACCTATCATGGAGCGGGAGCCCGATGCCCAGTATCTACCGAACGACTACGCGTACCTTGACGATAGCGCGATTCCACACATGGGCGGCCACTGGGTGGATACGACAAGCCCCGAGTTCAACAGCGACTCGTTCACGCACACCTACATCTACGGCTTTAACGATGCGGAGATGGCGTTCGTAGAACCCATGATTACGTACGACTTCTTGCAAAACCTTGACGAGCCGGTGCGGATCGAGACAAAGCTGCCTCCAAAGGTGCAACACACCGGCTATTATCCAGGAGCCTATGAAATAAAAGTGGACGCGGATACCGGCGACCGTATCATCACCATGGAGAATTTGGTGTATATGGAGGCGGAGTAACGTAGTGCCCATTAGGAACGATGCAGGTCAGAAGCAGTCAACTTCTGCATGCGGATTCGCGTAGCAACTGCTGTAGTTGCACGCGGTGTTGCATCGCGCTCTTCTACCTTCTCCGTTCGTTCACTCTGCCCACCCAGCGTTCCCCACCATGCACGCCCACATTATCTACGAGAACGAAGACTGGATGCCGCCGCTGCGCACCGCGCTCGACAATGCCGGTATCCCCTACGACGAATGGTTCATTAACGAAGGGCACT
>NZ_JAWOAR010000341.1:0-4595 GCF_046498435.1 Longimonas sp.
ATCGGTGTCTCCAATTTCCAGATCATCGTCGAAGATCGACGTGACGCCAAACTCATAGCGTAGCTCCGGTGCTAAACGTACGCCGCCCAGGTTAAATTCGACTCCCGCGCCTACGTTGCCGGACAGGTTCACATCTTCGAGGTTATCTTCAAAGTCATCTCCAAGCTCCCCACTTCCATTACCAATCGGAAATGACACCTGCGGCCCGGCCATCGCGTAGGGCGTAACCAGTGGGAGCGCCAGACGGTACTTCAGGTCGAGCGGGATTTCAATGGTACTGAGGTCAAGCGTGGCCGAATCCCCTCCTTGTTGTCCTGCAAACTCGTATTCACCAACCCGGCGGTAGATACCGCTCAGGCGCAGACCCAGCACCGCGAAGTCGCGGGTGTACGCCAACCCCACGTGGTAGCCTGTCGAAGACTCGAAGGTGGCCTCTTGGCTCACGTCGTCGAGACTCTCAAAATTAAGTCCACCGACGACGCCCACTTGGGCACTTGAGGCCTGCGGTAAGGCCATCCAACCAAGAGCAGCGATCAGAAGGAGGAATGTGCTATACTGAATGCGTTGCATATAACCAGTTGTTTTTGTTAAACAAGGGGACCGTTGAGTGTCACGCTCTTTTACCGAGCGGATGAACATGACGTTTCTCACTGATTCATCTATGCAGACGCCCCCTTGAGCGATAAAGTAACGAGATGGGCGCGGCTCCGACGAAAGCTGCCCTACGCGCCTCTACATGCGGTTCGCGTACGTGCAATTGATGCAACGGCATGCAACCTCACAAGAGCAGCCGATGTTGATGCACGCAGCACTGTTACTGCATCTGCTCATCCCCCTTTGTGTTATGAACATTGGCATTACGTGCTATCCAGTCTATGGCGGAAGCGGCGTGGTTGCAACCGAACTGGGTAAGGCCCTGGCCCAGCGCGGACACACCGTGCACTTTATCTCGTCGTCGCTTCCGTTTCGGCTCTCGCACATGGGCGGCAACGTGTACTTTCACGAGGTAAACGTGCAGTCGTATCCCCTTTTCGACTACCCGCCATACACGCTTACGCTTACCAGTAAAATGGTGGACGTGGCCAAGCATAACGGCCTCGATGTAATGCACGTGCACTACGCCATTCCGCATGCCACCAGCGCGGTCATGGCGCGCGACATCTTGTCCGGCCAGGGTATTGACCTGCCCGTCATCACCACGCTCCACGGCACCGACATCACACTCATTGGCCAAGATCCATCGTTTACGCCGGTCGTTACCCACTCGATCAACAAGTCGGATGGCGTGACGGCGGTATCCGAATACCTGCGCACAGAGACGTACGATCACTTCGATGTGACGGGCAACGTTGAAGTGATTCCGAATTTTATTGATATGGAGCGCTTTCACCGCCTCGACAAGGAGCACTTTAAACAGGCGCTCTGCCCCAACGGCGAAAAGGTCATCGTGCACGTGTCAAACTTTCGCCCCGTAAAAAATGCGACGCAGGTCGTAGAAGTCTTTCACCGCCTGCGTGCCGACGACCTGCCTGTGCGGCTGCTGCTCGTGGGCGACGGCCCCGACCGCGCCTCGGCCGAGCGCCGGGCTCGCGAGCTCGGCGTCTACGACGACGTCCGATTCCTCGGCAAGCAAGACCCTGTCGAAGAGATCCTGTCGATTGCCGATGTCTTCTTGATGCCCAGTGGCTCCGAAACATTCGGGCTGGCGGCTCTGGAGGCGATGGCCTGCGAGGTGCCGGTGGTGGCCAGCGACATTGGCGGACTGCCCGAACTGGTCGTGGATGGCGAGACCGGCTTCCTGTGCCCGCTCAACGACATCGACGCGTTCACCGAGCGCACCCGCCAACTCTTGACGAACGACGAGTTGCAGTCTGAGATGGCCGCTGCTGCACTGGAACGCGCTCGTGGCACCTTTCACGTCGATCAGATTGTGCCCCAATACGAAGCGCTATATGAGCGCGTCCGAGACCGCAAAACCACCGCAGCGGCATAGCCACGAGGCTGCGTCTATTTCGCGCTCAACAGCACAACGCCTCGCATCCCCCTAACGCAATTGGGCGCAAGGGATACGAGGCATTCTTCTTGGATGCGCACGTTTTGGATGCGACCGTATCAGGGAGTCGCCGGAGCCATAGCGTCGGTATTGACCGCGGCGGTTTTATCTTCGCGCTCCTCGGCGGTGCCAACCTCGTGAATCCAGCCGCCGCCGAGTACGTCTTCGCCCTCGTAGAGCACGATCGACTGCCCCGCGGTGATGGCGCGGCGCGGCTCGGCAAAGGCCACGTTGAGCATGTCGTCATCGTCTTGCCACGTAAGGCAGCCGGCGCCTTCATCGTTGTAACGGATAGCTCCCCAGGCGGGACGCTCTTCCTTGAGCGACGGGTATTTGATGAGGTTGACCTCGCCCGCCTTCAGGGTTTGCTGCATCAGCTCTTCTTTTGGGCCCACGGTAATTGTGTTGGTGTCGGGGTCGATGTTCGTGACATAGACTCGCCTGCCGAGCGCCAGGTCGAGTCCGCGCCGCTGGCCGATGGTGTAGAACGGGTAGCCGTCGTGCTGGCCAACGACTGTGCCATCGCTCAGCACAATATCGCCGCCCGACACGCGTTCTTCAAGACCGTCGACGCGGTCGCGCAGGAAGCGTCCGTAGTCGTTGTCGGGCACGAAGCAGATTTCGTAAGAGTCGGGCTTATCGGCCACGCTGTCGAGTCCAAAGTCGGACGCCATCTGGCGGATTTCGGGCTTCTCGTACGTACCCAGCGGGAAGATGGAACGCGCCAGGTGCTCTTGTGGCAGTCCCCACAGCGCGTAGCTCTGATCTTTCTTGCGGTCGTGGCCGCGCTTGAGCAGGTAGCGATCGAGTTCCTCGTTGTGCTGCACGCGGGCGTAATGCCCAGTGGCAATGTACTCGCAGTCGAGGTCGTCGGCGCGGCGCAAAAGCGCGGCCCACTTGATGTGCGTGTTGCAGAGCACGCACGGGTTGGGCGTACGCCCGGCCAGGTACTCATTGGTGAACCGCTCAATGACCCAGTCGCCAAACTCCTCGCGGATGTCGACGATGAAGTGGGTGAAGCCGTGGCGCAGTGCAATAGCGCGAGCGTCGTTGATAGACTCCAACGTGCAGCAGCCAACTTCTTTGCCGCTGTTTCCGCCTCCGCTGGTAGAGTAATCCCACGTTTTCATGGTGATACCCACCACCTCGTAGCCCTGCTCGGCCAGCAGTACGGCGGTCACAGATGAGTCGACGCCGCCACTCATGGCGACCAGTACGCGTCCCTTTGCGCTCATGGTGTTTGTTGTTGCTCAATGCATCTGAATGAATCCTTGTACCGCGCTGCGCTTTTTAGCTTTTTAGCTCTGCGCTAAACAAGGAGTAAAAGTAACGACCCGCATATCCAGCCGTTCCTGTTCTGCATCTGGGATACATAGCATCTGCGGCGAAGCTTAAGACAATATTCGCTTGTTCTGACTGCGTATAGCCCGCATCTTTAGGTACAACTATCTGTGCTACTCTTTGAACGAGTAGCTTGCTCTCGGTCTTCGCACTGCATGCGCCATTCTATGTCTCGAACTACTGTTACCACTCCTCGCGCTCCAGCGGCCATTGGCCCGTACAGCCAAGCCATTCTTACCGACGACACGCTCTATTGCTCGGGACAGATCGCCATTAACCCAGACACGGGCCACATGGTGAACGGCTCCATCGAAGAAGAGACGCGCCAGGTGCTCGAAAATGTAGGCGCTGTTTTGCAGGGGGCCAGTATGGCGTACGAAAACGTAGTGCAGTGTACCGTCTTCTTGACGGACGTGAACGACTACGCGCAGGTGAACGACGTGTACGGGCGCTACTTCAACGAAACGCCTCCGGCTCGCCAGGCCGTGCAGGTGGCGGCCCTACCGCGTAATGCACGCGTCGAAATTTCGTGCATCGCCGTGCGGTAATCCGCCAGGTCATACCCGCCAGGTCATACCTGCTACGCCGTAGCCATTCCCGCGCCGTAAGTCGATCAGCTGCCGACCCACCCGGGAGTTCGCCACGGTGTTATACTTGTACTTCGATACGGTAGCGGACTGTGATTTCGACCTCATCGCTTGAACCAATGAGCGAGGGGTCATTGACCTCCAGTTCCAGCGTGAGGGGCTGTGCCCCGCCGCGTACGACCTCGGTAATGTCGTCGTTGTCCAGACTGAGTTCGATTTCAGGTTCATCTGATATCGGTGTGCTGGAAGCAATAGGCTGGGCGTCTACACTCGCGCCGTAGAACACACGTGCCGACCCAAGATAGCTGAAGACCTTCGGCTGTATCGTTTCGCTGAAGTTGTCTGTGAGCCGCTCCAGTTGCACCAAACGCACCTCTGCGCTCACCACCTCGCTGCGCGAGGCTCCGGCAAATTCCTGAATCTGGCTACCCAGGTCATCGGTGTTGGTGGATGTGAGCGTAATGGTGCCTTCACTGGACACATCATCAGCACTAAACGGCTCGAACTCAAACTCGAACTCGACCGGATCGGCATCAGATCCGATGATGATGGTATCGCCTTCTGTGCCGGTATCATCGCACCCCACCAGCAGCAGAGCTACAACGAGAAGCATG
>NZ_JAWOAR010000308.1:0-6074 GCF_046498435.1 Longimonas sp.
CCCGCTCTAACCTGGCCTAAACACCGCTCGGCACAGGTTCGCAGGCTACACGTCGCTAAACACGTACCTCCCCTCGGGAGAAGGGACTCAATACGCAAGGTCGTAGCCGGGTCCTGTGGTTAATCTCACGATATCACAATGCCCATCATGCAGTCCAGCTACCGCGACCCTGAGAACGACGACGCCTCGCGGTCGTCGGCGCTGGTGCTGTCTTGGAAGGCCGATTCAGCTTCGGGGGCGGCGTCGAGCAGGCGGTGCAGACCGCGCAGTGGCAGCCAGGCCCACGATGGGCGGTTGTTGATCTCGTAGCGCACCTCGTAAAGGGCTTTCTCTACGAGGTAGGCCCACAGGTAGAGGTAGCGCGACTCGCGGGGCAGCAAAAACGAGTTGTCTTCGGCAGTGTCGGCGTACGCATCAAGGAACGTCACATTCATCCACCGCAGGAGCGTGTGCACCCAGTCTTCAGCGTGTGGGTCGGTGCCATCGTAGCGTTGCCAAGCGGAGAACACAGCGTATTCCATAGAGCGGAGCATGCCCGCCACGTCGCGCAGAGCGTTATTGGGGCGGCGGCGTTCTTCCAACGGGCGCGCCGGTTCGCCCTCAAAGTCGAGAATATAGAACTCCCCATCGGCCCGTAGAATCTGGCCCAGGTGGTAATCTCCATGCAGGCGGATGTGCTTGCAGTCGGCGGAGTGGTCGCTCAGCGTGGTAAGGTAGCGCAGCAGCGCATTCCACGACACATCATCATCGAGCGATTCGGGGGTGTCGTGGTTGTCCAGCAGGGCGCGTGTCTCCTTCGCTTCCGCCCAGATGCCGCTGCGGAGCTCCGAGCCAAGGTCTTCAGGCGCATCAACGGGGCGGAGGGCATCGGTGGTGCCTTCGGCAAGTGTCTGATGCATCTCAGCGGTGCGCACCCCGAGGACCTCAGCCATTGAGAGCAGCTCAGGTGCCACGTTATCCATCGACACTGGCAACTGCAGCGCGTGGGTAGGCCCCAGGAATGGCGGCTGTTTGGCATCTTCGGGGAGCGGCGTCTGAGCTACGCGCTCCAAGAAGCGGCGCGCCGACTGTAGCGCGTACGTCCAGCCATCGCTGTCCAGGTCGAGCGCTTCCTGTACAATGCCCAGTGTGTAGGTGCGGTCATGGTTGCTAAAATCGATGGTTCCGTGCAGCTCAGGCGTGAAGCTAAACTCGTGCTCGGTTAAGTGGGCCAGCAGCTCTTTTTCAGGGTGCGTGCCGTCTTCGAGTCGGCGGTAGAGCTTTACGAAAGAAGTATCTCCGATCACTGCCGAGGAGTTGCTTTGCTCTCCGGAAAACAGCCGAATCGTATCTGGCTGTACAGCACGGCTGGGGTGGGTCAGGCGGGCCTCGTATACCCCTTGCAGCGATCGCCCGCGGCCGTCTTCACTCCACCAGCGGTAAAGTGTAGACCAAAAGCTCTCAGTTACGCTGGCGTCATACACGAGCAGATGTTCCTCCTGGGCATCCGTGTTCAGCCAGATGATGCCTGCATCGGGATGCTCTTCAAGCAGGGCATCGCCCTCTTTGCCGGGTAAGGTGGAGAGCGGGAGCGTGAACAGTTCAGAGGTGTCGTCGTCGTGGTGTACGCGAATGATGGAAAGGTAGACCACCGGATCGGTATCCAGACGCAGTGCGTCTTCGACCTCTACACGATCAATGCGCATGCCTTTGCTTCCGTACCAGCGCTGGGCCTCCAGAAACTCGGGTAGTTCCTTGGCAAAGCGCTCGGGATGCCGTCCGCGTGCCATGGTAGGGATGAGCACGTTCTGCAAGCCCTCACTTACAGAAAACACCGGCAGGTTTGAGTTGCTGTGAGATGCAGCTGTGGGTTCCGGATCCGCAAGGGCGCGGCGGTTGAGTTCTTCCTGCGAAATGAGCTTAAACCAGTAGAATCCGTGCGGGCCCAACATGATGGTGTACGGCGACCCATCTTCAAAGGCTGGAAACGGAGACTGCCCGAACAGCTCTACCGGTACGGCATCCGCAAACGCTGAGTGGGGCGGAAGCTGCACCGGCTGGGCATAGCGCGACAGGTTGGCGCACACAAGAATGGAGGTGTCTTTGTGCTGGCGCACAAACGCAAGGATGCTTGAGTTTTCAACGGGAAGCATCTTCAGCGTGCCGCGCCCAAACACCTTTTTGTGCTGCTGGCGCAGGGCAATGAGGCGCCGCATGAAGTGCAAGAGCGAATGTGGGTCGTTGTTGGCATCTTCCACGTTCACCACATCAAATGCGTACTCGCCCCGATTAATGGGGGGCATGAACAGCTTGTGATGCGGGGCGCGCGAGAAGCCGCCATTCTTATCGGGACTCCACTGCATAGGCGTGCGCACGCCGTTGCGGTCGCCCAGGAAGGGGTCGTCGCCCATCCCGATCTCGTCGCCGTAGTAGATCACGGGGCTGCCCTTGAGCGAGAACAGGATCGCGTTTATCAGCTCGATGCGCCGGCGCTCGCCTTCCAGAAGCGGGGTAAGGCGGCGCCGAATGCCCACGTTAATGCGGAAACGGTCGTCGGCGGCGTACTCATTGTACATGTAATCGCGCTCCTCATCCGTCACCATTTCGAGGGTCAGCTCGTCATGGTTACGAAGGAAGATGGCCCACTGCGCATCTTCGGGGATGTCGCGCGTGCGCTCCAGCATCTCCACAAACGGACGCCGGTTTTCGCGTCGTAGCGCCATAAAGAGGCGTGGCATAATCGGAAAGTTGAACGCCATCTGCACCCCCGTACTGGTGCCGTCATCGTCCTCGCCAAAGTACGGCAGCGTATCTTCGGGCCACTGGTTGGCCTCGGCGAGCATCACCTTGCCGGGTCCGTAACGCTCTTCGATGGCTGCGCGCAGCTCCTTGACGTAGTCGATCGTTTCGGGCAGATTCTCGCTGTTGGTGCCCTCGCGCTCGTAAAGATACGGAATGGCATCCAGGCGCAGCCCATCCACCCCCATGTCGAGCCAGAAGAACATGACTTCCTTCATTTTTGCCCGCACATCCGGGTTGTCGAAGTTGAGGTCGGGCTGATGGCTAAAGAACCGGTGCCAGTAGTACTTCTGCGCCTTCGCATCCCACGTCCAGTTCGACTCCTCAGTGTCAGTGAAGATGATTCGGACATCCTCGTACTTGTCGTCCGTCTCGCTCCACACATACCAGTCGTGTTTGTCGGATTCAGGGTTGCGCGCTTCCTGAAACCAGGGATGCTGATCAGAGGTGTGGTTCAGCACCAGCTCGGTAATGACGCGCATGCCGCGGCCGTGCGCCTCCTCCAGAAACGCCTGAAAGTCGCTCAGGTCGCCGTGGATGGGCAGCACCTTAAAGTAGTCGGCGGTGTCGTAGCCATCGTCTTTGAGCGGACTCTCAAGAAAAGGAAGCAGCCACAGCGTGTTTACGCCCAGCGCATCCAGATAGGGCAGCTTTTCGCGCAATCCCGCAAAATCGCCGAAGCCATCGTTATTCGAGTCGTAAAACGACCGGACGTGCAGCTCGTAGATGACGGCGTCTTTGTACCACAGCGGGTCGGACAAAAAGTCGTTGGGCATAGATGCAGCATGGGGCATTGGGTACGAAGGGATGCGAAACAGGGGCGCTCCCGCACCAAAAATCAGTCGCAACACGGGAGCGCCAAGTGCCAGCAACATGCACACGGGCCACGGGAGCCCCGGCATGCCACTACGGGCGATGGTTGGGTTCAACGCGGAAGATGTGGGCGGGTTGTTCCGGCGTCAAGTGCAGGTAGTGCTCATGGCCGTCCCACTCGTAAGCGGCCTCGTTAAGCAGGTCATACACGCGCAGGCGGTTAGCTCCGGGCAGGTGCAGACTGTGCGGGTTCGCCACCAACTGCCCGAACTGCTCCTGATGCGGGTCGAGGCTTACGACCACCAGAATCACATTGTCGCCGCTCCACTTTACGTACGCAATGATCTGGTCGTTGCGCGTCTCCAGAAACTGGATGTTGCGCATCTGCTGAAGCGCCGGGTTATGGCGGCGGATGCGGTTGATGCGCGTCATAAACGGCTGCAGCGAGGTTGGGTCGTTCCAGTTCCAGGTGCGCAGCTCGTACTTCTCGTTCTGCATGTACTCCTCGCGGTCGGGGTGCTGCCGGTTGTCGACATGCTCGTACGGCGGACCATACACGCCGTACACGGGCGACATCGTGGCGGCCAGAACAAATCGGCTCTTGTGTTTGGGCCGCCCGCCATGTGCGAGTTCGTCGTGCAAGATGTCGGGCGTGTTGGGCCAGAAGTTCGGGCGGTAGTACTCGGCCTTTTCGGTGTGAAAGAGCTCGCGGGCGTATTCCTGCAACTCCTCTTTGGTGTTGCGCCAGGTGAAGTACGTGTACGAGTTGTTGTATCCCAGTTTCGCCAGGCTGTACATCGTGTTTGGGCGCGCAAACGCCTCGGCCAACACCACCAGCTCGGGCGTGTCTTTGCGGAGCTCGCGCAGGCACCACGTCCAAAACGGAATCACTTTCGTGTGCGGATTGTCGACGCGAAAGGTTGTTACGCCCCGCTCAATCCAGAACTCGAATACGCTCTTTAGCTCCATCCAAAGCGCCTGCCAGTCGTCGCACTCAAAGTTGAGCGGATGCACATCCTCGTACGTCTTCGGCGGGTTCTCGGCATAGCGAATGGACCCATCCGGCCGCTGGTAGAACCACTCGGGATGCTCTTCGATGTAGGGATGATCGGGCGAGCACTGAAACGCAATGTCGATGGCCACCTCCAGGTCAACGTCGTTAGCGGCCTCCACAAAGCGATCGAACGCATCGAGTCCGCCAAGCTCCGGATGCACGCTCTTGTGGCCACCGCGGGTACCGTCCTCCAAAAATCCGCCTATGGCCCACGGACTGCCCACGTCGCCCGGTTCGGCAGTAGGTGCATTGTCTTTGCCCTTGCGGTTGGTTTTGCCAATGGGATGCACGGGCGGCAGGTACACGATGTCAAAGCCCATCTCGCGGATACGGGGCAGCAGCTTTGCGGCATCGTCAAGGGTTCCGTGCGCGTTGGGCGGACCGGCCGAGCGGGGGAAGAACTCGTACCAGGCGGCCTCACGAGCCTGCCGCGGATCAACGCGCAAGCCGTATGCCTCGCTGCGAATCTCCATGTCGCGAGGTGCATGAGCGCGCATGAGGGTGGTGAGCTCCGGGTTGAGCGCCCGGTCGGTGTCGCCGTTTTCAAATGCATCGGCAGCCGCGCGCAGGTCGGCAGCTACGCCCTCGTGGTCGGTGTGGTCGGCGGTGCGGCGGAGCAGGTTGGCTCCATCTTGCAGCTCACTGGCGATTTCCTTAGCAGGCGAACCGCCCTGCACGCGGCGCTCAAACTGATCTTGCCAGGTGCCAAAGCGGTCGAGCCAGGCGCGCACCTGATAGGTGTAACATCCGAGCTGCGTGGGCGTGAAGGTGGCCTCGTACGTGTCGTTACCGGTGGCCTCCAGCGGCACAGTGTGCTCAGTATCGTCGCCCTCCAGCCCGTACGCAATTTCGGCAGCAATGAGGTCGTGGCCGTCCACGATGAGTCCGGCACAGACGGTAACCGGCTCGTGCTGCACGCGCTTGATGGGCCAGCGCCCGCCATCGATAACGGGCGCAACCCAGGGAATCATGATGCGCGACCAGGAAGCGGGTAGCGAAGCGTTCGAATCGGCCATAACGGAGCGTGCATTCAAGGAAAGATGATAGAGCCATGTAAACTAATCAAAAGGAGAGGACGCGTGCCAGCGTAATGCGCCTCATTGTGTAGATTTCGTGTGCATCCTGCAAGGAGGCCAACTCCGTATGCTTCGTTGGGAGTTGGAAGGGTGGAGGGATGGAGGGGGGAAGGATTGGATGAAAAACATCCATCCTTTCACCCGGATTCGGTATCAGTATCACCCGTGTGGCTTGTCTGGTGGGCCATATCCCGATCTCACTGAATAGGAGCCAGCGCATCGCCCACCGTATTCAACAGCGCGGAGCTACGTACAAACCGGCGGCAGCGGTCGAGGTCGGCGTCGAAGGCAGCATCGGTGGTGCGGTGGGGAATGGCGGTGCGAATGCGCTCGTGGGCCAGCTCCACACCGCG
>NZ_JAWOAR010000059.1:0-4961 GCF_046498435.1 Longimonas sp.
GTGACGATCTCTTTTCACGATCCCATCCCTGACTCTACAAACCAGGTCACGATTACTCGCTATGATGAAGAAAATCAGGTGATTGAAGGCACCTGGCAGGGCAGCTTTGCCCGGCGCGACTACGAACGAGATGAGTTTGAACACCTGTACCGTCTCCCGGATACGGTGCATGTCACCGACGGCGAATTCAAACTCTACTATGAGGACTTCCGCGACTGAGCATGTCTACGAAGTGAGCCCCCTACCTCACCGATACGCCGCTACGTACGACAGCACGGCGTAGAAGAGCGGGTAGAGCAGCGACAGAGGCAGCAACCACGGATCGCCCCATGCCGGAATATTGGGATAGGTGGGGAGCATGGCGGCCAAGAGAATAGCCCAAACGACGGCGCCCCACAGCACGGGCCTGCGCCATGGCTGGGGCGTGCGCGTGGGGTAGAGCACCTGGATGGGCACCACCGTGAGAATCGCCAGCATGATGACCAGCCCGGTCATGAGTAGCGGACCGTGCTCGGGGAACGCCGTGACGATGAGTCCGATGTGGTAGGCCACCAGATTCCAGTACGACGGGAAGCCGCGGAAGAAGCCCGTTTCGGTTTGCTTGGCATCGGCATGCGAGAAGCCGAACAGACTGGCCATGAGCGCGGCAGCAATCCAGAGCGTGGTGGGGCCCACGAGCCAGTCCATCTGCCACACCACCACGAGCGGGATGAACGTGAACGTGAGGTAGTCGACCAGGTCGTCGAGCGTGTGGCCCTCGGTGCTTGCGGCGTAGGTGAGCACGTCCCATTCGCGGGCCAGCGAGCCGTCGACCGCGTCGATGATGATGGCCGCGCCCAGGTAGCCGAACACCCAGCGCAGATCGGGCTGACTGCTGAACAGTTCGCCGATGCTGAGCAGCGCCAGCACCACGCCGCTGGCGGTGAGCACATGCACACCGTACGCGCGGAGGCGCCGAGCAACAAGACGTGGGGAGGAATCAGTGGACATCGGCAACAGCCTGCTGGGGCGCAGGCGCGATATAGAGCAACATTACTTCTGCTTGAACACGAGCGTGAGCGGTACGCCGTCGAATCCAAACGACTCGCGCAGCTTGCCTTCGAGGTAGCGTTGGTACGACGCTTTCACGCCGTCGGGGTGGTTGCAGAAGAAGGCAAACACTGGCGGATCGGCGCGCACTTGCGTAGCAAACTTGATCTTGACGTGGTTGCCACGATACGAAGGCGGGTAGTGTGCCTGCACGGCATCTTGCAGCATGTCGTTCAGCGTGCTCGTTTGGATCCGCTTAGCCCGCTCGTCGGCTACCTTCAGCGCCGTGTCCAGCACCTTGTACACGCGCTGCCGCGTGACCGCCGAGGTAAACACAATGGGCACGTGCGACTGCCGATCCAGAATGCGGTGGAAGTACTCCTCGTACCGCTTCGCCGTCTTCGTATCCTTCTCGACCAGATCCCACTTGTTCACGGCGAGGACCATGCCCTTTTTGTGCTTCTCGGCCTGCCGGAAGACGCGCACATCCTGGTTCTCAAGTCCTACGGTCGCATCCACCATTAAGATGCACACATCCGCTTCACGCACGGCCCGTTCGCTACGCAGGGCGCTGTAAAACTCGATGTTCTCTTTCACCTTGGCCTTTTTACGCAGTCCGGCGGTATCAATGAGGGTGAGCTCGCGGCCCTCGTACTCCACCTGCGAGTGGACCGCGTCGCGGGTGGTGCCGCTGACTTCGGTGACGATGGAGCGGTCGAAGCCCAGCAGCGCGTTGATGAACGACGACTTGCCCACGTTGGGGCGTCCGATGACGGCGATGCCCGTGCGCTCATCGAGCGCGGTCTCCTCCGTGTCGGGCAGCTTCTCCAGGAGCGCGTCGAGCAGTTCGCCCGTGCCGATGCCGTTCGAGGCACTGACCGGGTAGATTTCGTCGAAGCCGAGGCCGTACATCTCGTTGGCGGCCCAGCGGCGCTCGTCGTTGTCGGCCTTGTTGGCCACGAGCAGCACCGGCGTATCCGCCCGGCGAAAGCGCTGCGTCATCTCTTCGTCGATGTCGGTGATGCCGGTGGTCACATCCGTTACGAAGAGCACCACGTCCGCATCCGACAGCGCAATATCGACCTGCTCGCGAATGGCGGTTTCGAAGCGCTCGGCGGAGTGCGGCACGTAGCCGCCGGTATCCACGACGGGGATGGTGCGCCCGCCCCACTCTATTTCGCCATACACGCGGTCGCGCGTGACGCCGGGCTGGTCGTCGACGATGGCGCGTTTGCGTCCGGTAAGGCGGTTGAAGAGCGTGGACTTCCCCACGTTGGGGCGTCCGACAATAGCGACAAGCATGAGGAGTGCGCAGTGTAGATTGAAAGCGTGAAGACAGATGGCCTTGAACGAACTGTGGGTGTTGCGTTCCCCATTGGCGGCCACGCAGCGGGGCCGATGCCACACAGGCTTCGCAACGAACGGGTGAACGCGCAAACCTGCACTCGGACGTGCGGTACAGCACTGTCCATTCTACTTTTGCTCATTGTTTTGTCGCTATGCCCGACTCTGCATCCAACTCGCTTGCGCTGCACACCGACCTGTATCAGCTCACCATGCTGCAGGCCTATGAGCGCGAAGGCATGCACGCTCCGGCGGTCTTCTCGCTGTTCTGCCGCCGCCTGCGCGATCGCAATTACCTGCTGGCGTGCGGGCTGGATACGGTGCTGTCGTATCTGGAATCGCTGCGGTTCACCGAGTCCGATCGGGACTACCTGCACTCGCTCGACACCTTCGACGACGATTTTGTCGACGGGCTCGCAGACTTTCGCTTCACCGGCGATGTCTATGCCATGCCCGAAGGCACGCCCGTCTTTCCAGATGAGCCCATCCTGGAGGTGGTTGCGCCCATCGGCGAGGCGCAACTGGTGGAGACCTTTCTGCTGAACCAGATTACGTATCAAACAGGATATGCCTCGAAGGCGGCTCGCGTGAAGCACGCCGCTACGCACGACGGCACCGAACGCCTGGTGGCCGATTTCGGGATGCGCCGCATGCACGGCACCGATGCCCCGCTCAAAGCCGCCCGCTCGGGCTACATTGCCGGGATCGATGCGACTTCGAATGTGGCTGCTGGAAAGGCCTATGGTCTGCCCGTGACGGGCACCATGGCGCACAGCTACATCGAGGCGCACGACACCGAAATGGACGCCTTCACCGCGTTTGCCGACTGCTACCCCGACACGGTGCTGCTGGTGGACACCTACGACACGCTCGATGGGGTGCACCGCGTGGTTGAGATGGCCAAGGCGCGCGGCGATGCCTTTCAGGTGCGCGGCATCCGGCTGGATTCGGGCGATCTGGGCGATCTGGCCCACAAGGCGCGGTCGATCCTTGACGATGCTGGACTGCACGACGTGGATATTCTGGTGAGTGGCGGGCTGGAGGAGCATGCCATTGCCGATCTTGTCGATCAGGGCGCACCCATCGACGGGTTTGGCGTGGGCACCAAGCTGGGCACCATCGCCGATCAGCCGTACCTGGATACGGCGTATAAGCTCAGCGCCTACGATGGCACGCCCCGCATGAAGCTGGCGCCCAACAAGAAGAACCTGGTGGGACGCAAGCAGGTGGTACGTACGTTCGACGATCAGGGCATGGCCACCGGCGATGTCATTGCTCCCGCCGACGATCTGCCCGACACGGGCACGCCGCTCCTCAAGCGCGTCATGCACAACGGCACTCGCACCAACGACGCCCCCTCGCTCGACGCGCTGCGCAGTCGCACGCAGGAGGCCCTTGCTGCACTGCCGCCGCGCCTGCACGCTCTGGAGGAGGCGCCTGCGTACCCCGTTACCATTTCGGGTGCGCTGCAAGATCGCACCGAAGCCACTGCCGAGCGGCTCCGCGCCGAAATGACCACGTAAGCCGCCGCTGCTTCACTTTCTCCCTAAAAATCTCGTCACTGCTATGCCCACTCCACTGCGCTGGGGCCTGCTGGGCACCGGCTCCATTGCCACCCTGTTTGCCGAGGATCTGACGCACTGTCCCGATGCGATCTGCGCTGCCGTGGGGTCGCGGTCGGAGGCGCGCGCGGAGGCGTTTGCCCGCGAGCACGACGTATCACATGCGTTTGGGGACTACGACACGCTCATTCAGTCGGATGCGGTGGATGCCATCTATATTGCGACACCGCATCCGTTTCATGCAGAGCAGGCGCTTCGGTGCATTGATGCGGGCCTGCCGGTGCTGGTGGAGAAGCCTTTTACGATGAATGCTGCTGAAGCCGAAACGGTGCGCCGTGCGGCCCGCCGTGCAGGTGTGTTCGTGATGGAGGCGATGTGGACCGCGTTCATCCCGGCCGTGCAGCGCACCCTGCGGCTCATTGCGGATGGGCGCATTGGCGACGTGAAGACCGTGCGCGCTGACTTGAGTGCCTTGCGGGCGTTTGATGCATCGCATCGGCTCTTTGACCCGGACCTGGGCGGCGGGGTGCTGCTGGACTTGGGCGTGTACGCGGTGTGGTGGGCGCATCAGGTGCTAGGCGAACCTTCCTCGTGTGCAGCCACGGCTATTCGCGGCACGACCGGTGTGGAGGAGAGCGTGACGGCGACGCTGCATTACGAGGACAACCGGCAGGCGGTGCTGACGACCTCCTTTCGGGAGCAGGGCACGCGCCTGGCCCACGCTACCGGTCCCGATGGCACACTGCGCCTGGATGCGCCGTGGTGGCACAGTCCGGCAGTAGCGCTCACGGGGCGGGCGGTGCCGCCGGTGATGGAGGCGCATCCGTTTGACGGGCACGGCTATCATTTCGAGGCCGCGCATGTACAGGAGTGCCTGCGGGCCGGGCACGCAGAGAGTCCGGTGCTCCCGCTGGACGATACGGTTGCGGTGATGCGCACGCTCGACCAGGTGCGCGAGGCGTGTGGACTGCCCGCGTGGGAGGCGCGGGTGTGATGGAGGGCGCCGGGCATGAGAGCGCTTCCACG